>ONQI01000057.1 GCA_900319915.1 uncultured Campylobacter sp. | reverse complement strand
CGAAGAAAGAGCGAGACGATATCGCCGGAGTTCGTTACGACGCCGTCTTTGAGCAGTATCGCTCGCTCGGCGACGCTTTTGACCACGTCCATTTCGTGGGTGACTAGGACTATCGTGATACCCAACTCTTCATTTATGCGGCGAAGTAGCGCGAGGATTTGCCCCGTAGTTTTGGGGTCTAGCGCGCTCGTGGCTTCGTCGCTGAGCAGGATTTTGGGCTTTAGAGCAAGAGCTCTAGCGATGGCGACGCGTTGTTTTTGACCGCCGCTAAGCTCGCTAGGATAGGCGCGCTCTTTGTCCGCGAGCCCGACTAGTTCGAGCAATTCGCGCACGCGAGAGGCGATATAATCGTCTTTGTATCCCCAAAATCTAAGCGGCGTGGCGACGTTTTCAAAGACGCTTTTGCGGCTCATTAGTGCGAAATGCTGAAAAATCATACCCACGTCTTTGCGAAACTCTCTTAGAGCGTCGCCGCGCAAATCGCGGACTTCTTTGCCCATGACTTTGAGCGAGCCTTCTTCGTAGCTCTCAAGGCCGTTTATGCAGCGCAGCAAGGTACTTTTGCCCGCGCCGCTGTGTCCGACGATAGCGAAAATCTCGCCCTCTCGCACCTCCGCGCTCACGCCTTTGACGACTTGCGCTCCGCCGTAGTATTTTTTCAAATTTGAAATACGTATCATTGCGAAATCCTAAGTTTCAAATTTGAATTATTTCGCCCCGAGGTTTGCGAGTTCGCTCACGACTTTTTCAAATTTGGCTTTGGCTGCGGCGAGACCTTCGCGGTTTTTTTCTAACACTTCTGCCGGCGCGCTCGCGAGAAATTTCTCGTTTCCTAGCATGCCTTCGAGTTTGGCGATTTCTTTTTCGAGCTTGCCTTTTTGCGAGTTGAGACGAGCGACGATGGCGCTGGTATCGACACCCGCGAGCGGTATGAAGCTCTCGACCCTCTCGCTCACGTCGCGCGCGGAATTTGCCACGGACCCCTCTACAAACTCGATTTCTTCGCACTTAGCAAGCGTTTTGATATAATCCGCCGCGTCGTTCAAATTTGAACTTGTTTTGAGATAGGCTCTCTCTATTTTGGCGTTGCCAAGGTCGATTGTCGCTTTGGCGCGGCGAATACTTACTATCGCCTCGATGACGAGCGAGAAAAGCTCTTCGATTTTTGCGTCGCCCTCGGAGATTTGCGGATATTTCATTACCATGATAGACTCGCTATCTTCTAGGCGCGTGCCGCTAAGCTCGTGGTAGAGATATTCGCTGATAAACGGCATAAACGGACTTAGTAGCTTCATACTTTCTTTGAAAATCGTGCCAAGCTCGGGGATTGCGCCTTTATCGGCTTTGCTAAGTTCGATACCCCAGTCGCAAAACTCGTCCCAAAGGAATTTGTAAAGCGCGCTCGCCGCGTCGTTGAAGCGGTAAGCGTCGAGATTTTCACGCACTTCGCGAACGCAGTTTTTGAAGCGGCTAAGCATGTAGCGACCGAGTCTAGTTTTGATTTTGCTCTCGTCGAAATCCTCGAAGCGCGGCGCGTTGAGTAACAAAAATTTGCTCGCGTTGTAAAGTTTGTTTGTGAAATTGCGAGAAAGCACGAGAGCCTCGTCGCTGAGGCGCAAATCTCGGCCTTGCACGCAAAGCAGCGTGAGCGTAAAGCGCAAAATATCGGCTGAAAATTCGTCGATTTTGACGAGCGGATCGACTACGTTTTTGCTCGATTTGCTCATTTTTTTGCCGTCTTTGTCTTTGACGAGCGCGTGCAAATAAATATCGCGGAAAGGCAGTTCGCCCACGGCGTTTTGGCATTGGAACATCATACGTGCAACCCAGAAAAATAGTATGTCAAATCCCGTAACGAGCATGGTATTTGGATAAAATTCTTTTAAGTCGCTCTCGAACCATTTTTCATTTTTTAGCGCGTCGCCGTTGCCCCAGCCCAGAGTCGAAATCGGCCAAAGCCCC
This sequence comes from uncultured Campylobacter sp., assembly GCA_900319915.1. Taxonomy (GTDB): domain Bacteria; phylum Campylobacterota; class Campylobacteria; order Campylobacterales; family Campylobacteraceae; genus Campylobacter. Next base: position 66 of record ONQI01000057.1, on the reverse strand, counting down.
GAGCTAAACCACGTATCGAGCACATCGGGGTCTTGGTGAAAATGCGTGCCGCCGCATTTAGGGCAT
>ONQI01000056.1 GCA_900319915.1 uncultured Campylobacter sp. | reverse complement strand
TGCAAATATTTATATCCCAAAAAATCAAATTTCGCCTGCCATAAATGAAATTATCTCTACTTACGAACAGGCAATTCGTCAATCTTTAGAAAAAATAAATTTAGATGAATACGAAGAAAATTCAAAATTGATTGCTGAATATAAAAATCAGCTCTTGGAGTCTGAAGACTGCATAAAAAGCAGAATAGAAATTTCTGAAAGCCAAATTAAAGAGTGGTATAGTAATATAAAAGCCTTGAATGATGAAATTTTCGTAAACGAAAATAATATGAAGAACAGAATAGAGCAAGGAGAAACCGAACTCAAAAATTTCATATCGAAAAAAGGAGAATTAGACGATTTCTACAAAAAGATATTTGGCGAAGATGACAAAATAGGCCTTAAAGATGAATTTGAAGATAGAATTAAACAATTCAACGATTTTGAGATACAACAAAAACAAACCCTAGGAAATTTACTAGAAGAAGCAAAGAAGTTACTTAATCACTCGACTAATGTATCTTTAGCTTCGGCTTTTGCAAAAGCTAAAGAAAACTTTGAAACAAACATTTATTTTTGGAATACAATTTTTGTTATAGTAATTTCCGCTTTCGTAGTTGTAGCAATTTTCACCTTACTTGATGCAAAAGAAATTTTATCAGCAGGGGATTATAAAAAGGCTGCAATTACTTTACTGGGAAATTTGTTTTTATATATTCCATTATCTTGGTTGGCACTATTTGCGTCTAGACGCAGAAATGAGAATAGAAAATTATTAGAAGAATATAGGTATAAAGAAACTATAGCCAAGAGCTTTTTGGGCTATAAAGAGCAAATCAAAGAACTTTCAAGCGACGAAGAAAATAATCTTGATGTTCAACTCATGCAAAATTTGTTAAATATGCTTTCAGATAACCCAAATAAAGCACTAGAGAACCAAGCAAAAAATAGCAAAGAAAGCATGCCGGTTATGGAAGTGCTAACGCAAGCAACGGAACTTGTTAAAAATGCAAGAAAATAGGTAGGCTATGAACTGTGTAACTTGGCAAACAAAAACGCTTGGCAGTCTTTTTGACATTTATACCGGTAATAGCATAAATGAAACGGTAAAGAAAGAAAAATATTCAAATTTGAATAGTGGCTACAACTATATCGCTACGAAAGATATTGACTTTGATTCTACCATAAATTATGAAAACGGCATAAAAATACCTTTTGAAGAAAAGAACTTTAAAATTGCGCCCGCCAACACGCCTTTGCTCTGTATAGAGGGCGGAAGCGCTGGAAGAAAAATAGGCTTTACAAATCAAGCGGTTTGTTTTGTAAATAAACTATGCGCCTTTGCGCAAAAAAGCAATGATATAAGCACAAAATTTTTATATTATTTCTTGCAATCTTCCAATTTTAAAAAGGCTTTTTGCGACAATAAAACAGGTCTAATCGGCGGAGTTTCTATAAGCAAATTAAAGCAATTAGAAATTTCGTTTCCAAATTTGAAAGAGCAAGAGCGGATTGTGGGGATTTTGGACGAGGTGTTTGCGGGTATCGACGTTTTGCGCCAAAACGCCGTTTCAAATTTGGATAACGCCAAAGAATTATTCGACAGCTACCTCGACCAAACTTTCACCCAAAACACGGAAACTTGGCAACTTCAACCGCTGAAAAATCTTGCTTCGATTAAAGACGGCGATTGGATTGAAAAGAAAGACCAATCGCCAAGTGGAATAAGGCTAATTCAAACGGGCAATGTTGGAAACGGCTTTTTTAAAGACAAATTTGAAAATGCGCGTTATATTTCGGAAAACACTTTCAAAGAATTAAACTGCACAGAGATTTTTCCTGACGATTGCTTGATTTCTAGGCTTCCAGATCCAGTGGGTCGCGCTTGCATAGTTCCAAATTTGAATACAAAAATGATAACAGCGGTGGATTGTTCCATAGTCAAATTCGATTTATCAAAAATCAACCCAAAATTTTTCATATATTACGCAATGTCGGCAAAATATTATGCAAAAATTAAAAGTTTAACAACTGGTTCTACGAGAGAAAGAATAAGCAGAAAGAATTTAGAAACGATAACTATCCCTCTTCCAAATTTGAAAGCACAAGAACAAATCGTTTCAAATTTGAATATTATCCACGAGCAAAGCAAAGAATTACAAAGCGTTTACGAGCGCAAAATCACGCTTTTGGACGAGTTAAAACAATCCTTGCTCCAAAAAGCGTTTAGAGGAGAGCTATGATGACCGAAGCCGACACGAGAGCCGAACTTATAGAGCCCGCGCTGGCGCGTAGCGGCTGGGGCGGCGAGGACGCGAAGGTAAAGCGCGAATATTCTTTGAGGCTTGGCAGGCTAGAAGCCGACGGCAAACGCGGGGAGCGGCTGGCGGCGGATTTCGTCCTTAATTACAAAAATATCAATCTCGCCGTCGTGGAAGCCAAAAAAGCGAGCCTGAGCTACGGCGCGGGCGTAGCGCAAGCCAAACTCTACGCGAGACTGCTAAAAACGCGCTTTGCCTACGCTACAAACGGCAAAGAAATATATCAAATCGATATGCTCTCAGGCGAAGAAAAGCTAATCCCCGAGTATCCAAGCCCCGAGGAGCTGTGGGCGGCGAGTTTTGAGGAGAATAATCAAATTTGGGAGCGGCTAGCCGCCGTGCCGCTAAACACGGACGGGAGATTCGCGCCTAGATATTACCAAGAAAACGCGGTAAATGCGGTGATGAAGGCCATAGCGAGCGGACGCGATAGAGTGCTGCTGACTCTAGCGACGGGCACGGGCAAGACGCGAATAGCGTTTCAAATCGTGTGGAAGCTAACGCAGGCTAAGTGGAATAGAAGGCAGTTTGGCGCGAGAGCTCCTAGGGTTCTATTTCTCGCAGATAGAAATATCCTAGCCAACCAAGCCTTCAATACCTTTGGCGCGTTCGGCGAGGACGCGCTAGAGCGCATAAATCCCGATGAAATCCGCAAAAACGGCTACAAAGTGCCGACTTCGAGAAATATATTTTTCACGATTTTCCAGACTTTTATGAGTGGAGAAGAGCCGTATTTCGGACAATACGACAAAGACTTCTTCGATCTTGTGATAATCGACGAGTGCCACAGGGGCGGCGCAAGGGATGAGAGCGAATGGCGAAGGATTTTGGAACATTTCAGCGGGGCGGCGCATTTGGGTCTGACCGCCACGCCCAAGCGCAAAGACAACGTCGATACCTACAAATATTTTGGCAAGCCCGTCTATGAATACAAACTCGTCGACGCGATAAACGACGGCTACCTCACGCCGTTTCGCGTCCGCGAAATCCGCGATAATTTCGGGGTTTATACCTACGATCCGCGCGACTGCGTGGAGGGCGAAATAGACAAAGAGCGCGTGTATAAAGAGCCCGATTTCAACAGAAATATCGAGCTAAGAGAGCGCGAGGAGGCCCGCGTGAGAGCTTTTATGAGCGAAATCAACCAAAACGACAAAACGATAGTATTTTGCGCTACGCAAAACCACGCCGCGCTCGTGCGAGACCTCATCAACCAAGTCAAAACCGTCACGCGCGACCCCGATTACTGCGTGAGAGTAACCGCCGAAGACGGCAAAATCGGCGATAAATATTTGAGCGATTTCCAAAACACCGATAAAACGATACCTACTATTTTAACCACTTCGCAAAAACTCTCCACCGGCGTGGACGCGGTGCAAGTCAAAAATATCGTGCTTTTGCGCCCCGTAAATTCTATGATAGAGTTTAAGCAAATCATCGGGCGAGGCACGAGACTTAGCGAGGATAAGGCGCATTTTACGGTTTATGATTTCGTGGGTGCGAGCAAGAATTTCCGAGATCCTGAATGGGACGGCGAAGTAGAATACGTGGGAAAATCGCCACGCGGCACGAGAAAAAATACAGGCGACGAAACCGGCAAAGACGGAGACGACGAGCCAAAAGAACCGCGCGAGATGATCAAAATCAAGCTTGGGCGCGGGCGCGAAGCGGAAATACTGAGGGCACAAACGAGCTTTTACGACAAAGAAACAGGCAAAGTCGTGAGCGCAAGCGAGTTCGTGGAAAAACTCGTGGGAAGATTGCCCGAGTTTTTTGCTTCGGAGAGCGAACTGCGCAAGATTTGGTCACGCCCGGACACGCGCAAAACGCTTTTAATCAAATTTGAAAAAATCGGCTATGGCTCGAAAGAAATCGAACAAATCAAACAAATGCTCAGAGCCGAGGATTGCGACGTTTTCGACGTGCTTGAGTTTTTGGCAGAATATCAATCAAATATGCCGACCCGCGCGCAAAGGGCGAGCGCGAACAGGGAGCGCATAGCAAGGAGTTTTGGCGATAGGCAATGGGCGTTTATAGAGTTCGTGCTCTCTCAATACGTCAAAAACGGCGTGGGCGAGCTAAGCGACGAGAGAATTTCTGAACTCGTCAAGCTCAAATACGGCACGCTCGCCGACGCTACGAACGAGATAGGCGAAATAGGCGCGATTAGGGAAGTTTTCTGCGGATTTCAGAAATATTTGTATTCAAATTTGAATTAGCCGTCTAGTCGGTCGCGCCAAGCGGACTTTAAGGAAAGTTTGGGTATATTTCGCGTCTAATTTTTATCGAAAGGTGGTGAGGACTGTGCCCGGAGTAAAGGTACATCCGAACGAATCGTTTGACGAAGCATACAGACGCTTCAAAAAGCAAACCGACCGTAACCTCGTCGTTACCGAGGTTCGCGCGAGAAGATTTTTCGAGCCTATGACCGAAATCCGCAAAAAACAAAAGATTTCCGCTCGCAAAAAAATGCTCAAACGCTTGTATATGCTCAGACGATACGAATCTCGTCTCTAAGAGATTCAAATTTGGCTCGGGAAACCGAGCCTTTTTCTTTCATTTCTTTCATTATAATGTAATCACAAATAATTCAAATTTGAATGTTTAAATAGAGATTGCCGCGCTCGCTTTGCTCTCTTGCAATGACGGATAATTCAAATTTGAATTAGAGAAGTTAAGGCGAAGTATTTTGGAGAGATTTTGGGCGCCGACGAGCAAAGAGCAAATGCGCTCGCACCCATCACGACAACGCGCATAACGTTTCGCGGTGCGAGCGAGATGATAAATCAAATTTGAGTGTCCGTCGAAGCGAGCGCGAGCGAGATTTGCTCCTCTGCTTGCAGTTGCAGCTTACGGAGCGAAAAATCGCCCAAAAGACAAGCCGCCAAAAAGCAAGATTAACTCTCCGCCAAGCTCGATTCGTTCCAAAAAAGCTTACTCTTTGGCGTCGGCATTTTGCTTTGGAAAGGTTTTTTCTCCATTGCGGCCTTAGCGACGGATTTTTCAGGACGGGCGGGCGCTTTGAGCCCCAAAATACTGCGCTCAAGCGCGATAAAATTAGCAAAAAGTCGCGCGTAAGCCTTGAAAAACACCGCGTTTTTGTGCGCGGCGAGCATTTCGGCAAACTCGTCAGCAAAATCGTTCGTCACGCTCACAAAAAGCTCGCCCGCAATCTCGCTCCTATCGCCCTCGAGCAAAGTCGCCGCAAACCTAAAAATAAAGCCCAAGTAATCCTCGGGCACGTTGTGCGATTTTTCCTCGTCGCGACGATACGGCGTTTTTTTGAGCAAATCAATGACCGCCATGCGTTTTGGACCGTTGTCGCGGCCCTCGTGGTAAAAACTCGCCGTAAGCGGAATATTGGCGTAACTAAAATCAAAAAGCACGTCGTTTTGCTCGCGCTTGAACGCTTCAAAATCAAAGCTCAAAATCGTCTCAAACGCCGCCGCGTCGTCCTCGCCGATAGGTTGCGTGGCAAGGTAGCGCGCTTGGTCCAAAAAGCGCGAATAATGCTCTTTGCTTTCGTGAAAAAAGAGCGGATACGCGAAAAACTCGTAATAATAGCCTCTAGCCTTGTCTATATCAGTCATTGAAGTCCTCGTTTTCTATAGCAATTTTTCGTTTGCAATCCGCGCAGCAATACAGCGTGCGGAGTTTAGCGGGGTTGGCGGCAAACGCCGGACTCATCATCGCGGCGATTTTTTCGACCGATTTTTTGGTCGCGAAAGGCTTGCCACACTCCACGCACTCGAACAGTTCGTCCCTCGCCATCACGCGGTGCGCGAAATATTCCGGAGAGAGACGCATGCCGGTTTTGCGCACTTTTAGCACGCTCTCGGCGCAAGATTTTTCGCAGTATCCGCAAGTCGTGCAAAGCGAAGGGTTATATTTTAGGCTGTTGTCGCTTTTGTCGGCGTAGAGCGCGCCCGTATTGCAAGCTCCGGCGCAAGATAAGCACAGCGTGCATTTGTCCGCGTCGATTTCGATCGTGCCATATCCTAGAGCTTTGGCGGATTTGATTTCGCCAAGGTCGCTCTCCACAAGCGGCGAAACGCGCGCGGCAAACTCGTCAAGCTTGTTTTGCCCCAAGCGCCCTAATTCAAATTTGAAATCGCGGCCGCTTTCTTTTAGTTTTTTGGCAGCTTCGCGCGCGGCTTCTACCGCGCTTGCCAGCTCGTCTGAATGTTTGGCGCGAAATACCGCCGCGACTCCGTAAATACGCTCGTAAACTTCGTTTATGAAATCCGCGCTTTTTTGCACGAAATAATTCAAATTTGAATTGAACAAAACAAGCGGTTTGCCTGTTTTTTGCACAACGCGCGCGAAATACAAAAAGTCCAAAAACTCGGCGCTTTTGAAACTTAGAGGCAAGACGCCCTCTAGATTCAAATTTGAAACTTCACCAGCGTCCTCGAAATCGGCGTTCGCGCCCATTAGCATGATTTTACCGTCGTATAGCTCGCTCGCCGCTTCAAGCCCGTCGCGCGTCACGCAACCGTAGCTAAGAGCGGCGGTGGGACACGAGCTCACGCAGCGCCCGCACCCAGAGCAGTCTATGTCGCTAAATACGAGTTTTCGGCCGTCTTTGTCGTCTTTTAGGATAGCGACGCTATGACAAGCCTTCGCGCAAATCGCGCAATGCTCGCTTCTGCGGTCCGCGTATTGGCAAACGGTGGGGTCGTAGCTTATGTATTTGGCGTAGTTGTAAACGGGGCTCGCGCGGTGCAAAAGAGCGACTATTTCGTCTTCTCCCATGCCTTCTACTTCATAGCAGCCGCTTTGGGTCAGCATGTATTTTTTCGCACCGCGCACTAGCAGCAAATCAAAAGACGTTTCCACCTCGCCGTCGGGGCGTATCAAAATCGCGGTGAGCTCGCCCGCGCAGCCGTAGACGAACTTGACCTCGTCATGCTCGAAACAAAGCGCGTTAAATCCCGCTTTTTTCACTGTTTCTTCGAGGTCGCTCGCACCCACGATAAGGACGTTTTTACCGATTTGTTTGGACTTTTTCACGCTTGTGGAATGGTCAAAAATCGCGGCTTTGGCCTCGTAGATTTTTAGAACGTTAGCCGCCGCGTTTAGCGCGTCTTCTTTGCCGTACCTTAGATAAAAATCAACCTCGGGCGCGTAAACTTCGGCTTTCACTTCGCGCGAATTTGCTACGATGTAGCCCACGCCGTCATTACTCGAATTTAAATCGTCGACCATCTCAATCTGGTCGTTTAGCGGCGTATCGCACTGCCCGTAAAATGCGAATTCTCTCATTTTTTCTCCCTTTTTGTCGCGGTATTTTACAATAAAATTCTAAATTTATTCTTCACGGTGCAAAGGCTAAATAAATAAAAATAATGTTATAATCGCGCTAAAAAGGAAACGTCAAAAGGAAATTTGATGAAATTACCAAAAATCGATAAATTATGCGCCAGAAGCGAATTTAAGGGTCTTTTCGCACCCGCGGTAACGGACGCGGCTAAAAAAGTCGTGGCGGCTCTGCGAGAGAGCGGGCGAGAGGCGAGCGAGGAAGAAGTCGCCAAACTCGTAAAAAACGAGTATTTCAAATTTGAAAACGCCGCGCCAAAACCCGTCATAAACGCGACCGGAATCGTCGTGCACACCAACCTTGGCAGAAGCCCGATTTCGAGTGAAATTTGGCGCAAAGTCGAGCCGCTAGTGAGCGGATATTCAAATTTGGAATACGACCTCCAAAAGGGCACGCGCGGCGATAGATACGCGTTTGTGAGCCAATTGATGAAGATGTTTTTTGGCTGCGAGGACGCAATCGTGGTAAATAACAACGCGGCGGCGGTTTTTCTCGTGCTAAACACGCTCGCAAAGGGTCGCGAAGTAGTCGTAAGTAGAGGCGAGCTCGTCGAGATAGGCGGTAGTTTTCGCCTGCCCGAGGTCATGGCAAACAGCGGCGCGATTTTGCGCGAAGTGGGGGCGACGAACAAAACCCGCGCTAGCGACTACGCGGACGCGGTAGGCGAAAACACCGCGATGTTCATGAAAGCGCATAAGTCAAATTACGATATCGTGGGCTTTTCGGCAGAAGTTAGCGCCGGCGAGCTCGCCAAAGTCGCGCGAGATTCAAATTTGATTAGTTACTACGATCTTGGCAGCGCTTATATCGGGACGCTTCCGTTTGGATTATCCAAAGACGAGCCAAACCTCGCCAACGTGATAAAAAGCGGCGCGGACGTTATTAGTTTTAGCGGGGATAAGCTTTTTGGCGGGCCGCAATGCGGTATTATCGTCGGTCGAGGAGACCTCGTCGCCAAACTCCGCAAAAATCAGCTTCTGCGCATGCTCCGCGTAGATAAAATCACTCTTGCTCTGCTCGCCGAAACGATAATGGCGTATATGGACAAAAATTACGCCCTAATCAAGGGATTTAACCAAATCCACGCCCCGCTCGAAGCCCTAGAAAAAAACGCGCAAGAACTTATTTCAAATTTGAATAGTTCAAATTTGAAATTTGAAATCGTTCGTTCGCGAACATACGTCGGCGGCGGGACTTTGCCAAACAAGAGTTATCCCACAGTGGCGGTTGCTTTTAGTGGCGAGGCGCAAAAACTCGAGCGCAAATTCCGCCAAAAAGGCGTCGTCGGGCGAATCGAGGACGGCAGATTTTTGCTCGATTTTCGCTCGATTTTCCCAGAGCACATCGCACCGCTAACCAAAATCATAGAGGAGATTAGCAATGAATAGCCTAATCATCGGCACCGCGGGTCACATCGACCACGGCAAAACCGCCCTCATCCGCGCACTAAACGGTTTTGAGGGCGACCAAACCAAGGAAGAAAAACGTCGCGGCATCACGATAGACCTTAGTTTTTCTCATCTCTCACGCGGAGAAGACAACATCGCCTTCATCAACGTCCCGGGTCACGAAAACCTTGTCAAAACGATGATTAGCGGGGCGTTCGGCTTTGACGCGTGCATGCTAGTGGTCGCGGCAAACGAAGGCGTCATGCCTCAAACCCGCGAACACCTCGCCGTGCTAAATTTCTTAGGCGTCAAAAGCGTAATTCTCGTTATCACCAAATGCGACCTGGTTTCGCGCGAGGCGGCGGAAAACACTCGCGATAGCGCGCTTGAAGAAATAGAAAAATATTCAAATTTGAGCGTGGTCGAGAGTTTTTTGGTCAGCGTCTCAGACCCTGAGAGCATCACCGAACTCAAAAATTATCTTTTTAATTTGAAGCCGCGCAAGCACGATGAGAACGGCATTTTTCGTTATTACATCGACCGCGTTTTCACGCTCAAAGGTCGCGGCGTCATTGTAACGGGCAGCGCGGTTACGGGAGCGGTGAGCAAGGACGAAAAATTGTTTTGTCCAAACACCGCCGAGACTTATTCCGTGCGTTCTATCGAAATCCACGACGCTCCCGTGGCAAAGGCCCTCTCTCCAAACCGCGTCGCTCTCGCGCTCGCCGGAAACTGTGAAAAATTAGCGCGCGGGCAAATTCTCAGCAAAAAAGGCTTTTGGCGCGGCTTTCGCGAAGCCGACGTCATCATAGAAGGCGAGCCTGCCGCGGACGCGATTTTCTGCGTGGGAAGCGATCAGACGCACGCTAGAATTTTGCCGATAAAAGATAACTTTTATAAAATCAAATTTGAAAAAGATATGTTTTTGCAGTTTGACGAGCCTTTTGTCCTCATAGCAGAAGGTCGCGTCCAAAGCGGCGGTAGAGTGCTAAATCCTATCGCCGAGCCTATGAAAAAAGCTCTTTTAATCTCTCTTTTGGAGCGACTTGCGGCGCGCGATTTTGAGGGCGCCTTTGCGATTTTGGCGGCTTTCCATAAGCATGGATTTGGGCTGATTTCGGCGTGGCAGAGGTTTGGTATGATGCCCGAATCCGCGACGCAAATCGCGAAAAATCTTGAAGGCGTGCTAGTAAGCGAGGACGTAGCCTGCGTATACGGCGCGGCGGCGAGAGCGGATTTGAGGGGCTATATTTCAAATTTGATTGCCAAAAACGAGTTTGCGATATTTTCGGTAAGCTCCGTTGTAAACAAACTCTCTTGGGCGAGCCCCGAGCTGGCAAAAGAGATATTCGCCAGTCTCGAAAGCGAAGGCAAAATAGAGAAAAAAGGCGGAGTTTACACCAAAAAAGGCGTGGATTTCGAAGCCCTAAAAGAGCGTTTGGAAGAAAAAATTTTGACCCGCATAAAAGAGGGCGATATCACGCCCGAAGCGCCTTACAATATCTACGACGAGTTTGACGTAGATAGAGCCACAGGCGACGCCGCCCTGAAAAAACTCACCGCCGCCAAAAAGGTCGTGAGGCTCGAGCATAATCTCTTCATCGCCGCCGACGCGCTAAACGCGGCTATGACGGCATTGCGTGAGATTATCAAAACTCAGGGCAAAGCAAACGTAACAAACGTCAAAGAACGTCTTGGTATTAGCCGCAAATACGCTCTGGCCTACCTCGCGCACCTAGATAAGTTTGAGGATATTCGCAACGAAAACAACGACAGGTTTTTCGTTTAACCATTAATTTAAACTTTGAATGATATAATCGCAAAAATTTATTTTGAAAGGCAAATTTATGAAAAAATTTATTCTTCTTGGCGCGGCGGTCACGCTAAGCGCTAGCGCCGCTCTAGCCGCAATCAGCGACGCGGAAATCATCGAACTCTACCAAGGTATCACGGCAGAAGGCGTAAACGTCAAAATCGCCGAGCGCGGCAAGCTAGCGGGCACGAATTTCGAGCAAATCATAGTCGAACTCTCTATGGGTGACCAAAAACAAAAGCAAATCATGTTTAGCGACGGCAAATACTTATTTCCCGACGTCATCGACACCAAAGCTCGCGTTTCGCACAGAGCGAAATTTGAAGAAGAACAAGAAAAAGCGCGCCTAGCGAGCAATTATCACAAACTAGCCACAATTATAAAGAGCATGGATAAGAATAAAATCATCAGCCTTGGCGGAAACGCAAACAAGACGCTTTACGTATTCACCGACCCGCACTGTCCATACTGCCGCCAAGAAATCGCGCACGTCGAAACGCAACTCAAAGCCGCCAACATAAAAATGATTTTCGCCCCTATTCCTAGCCACGGCGACGAAGCCCTCGCCAAAGCCATCGCCATCCAAAAAGAATGCGCGGGTGTGAAAAGCGACGCCGCGAAAATCGCGATTATCAAAAAATACTTCGATCCCAAAGCCAAAGCGCCAAAAGACGTGACAAAAGAGCAAATCGAAGAAGAGCGAAAAGCGGTAAACGGCATATTTGCCACGGGCGCGATAAACGGCGTGCCCGCGTTTATCGACGCGGCGGATTTGAAATAAACGAGCGCGAGACTTTTTATTGTTAGAACGATTCAAATTTGAATTAAGGCGCGAGCATGGATTTCAAATTTGATCTCGCGCTACGAAGCTAATCATCCAGTTGGCGATTTTTACTGCGAGGGGTGCGAGTCTGATTTTGAACTCAAAAGCAAAGACGGACTGAAATTTCCCTCAAAAATCGCCGACGGCGCTTATGAGACGATGATCGAGCGCATAACCTCGCTCCACAATCCAAATTTCTTTTTCTTATCTTACAAAGATTTTGCCGCTTATGCTAAGACAAAAGCCCTAAAAACCGCTAATATCGAGGTTCGCGGTTGGCTACTTGACACGCTAAATTGCGTTGAAAAACTCCAAAAAAACGATTTTACGCTAGAGCAAATGTATATGTTTGAACCCGCGCTAAAAGCAAAACACCCCGAAAATAATTTCGTCAAAGATAAAATTCGTCAACAGCTTCAATATTTGCGCGACAAAGGTTTTATCGAGTTTTTAGGAAGCGGGCGATACCGCAAAATTTAAATAATAAACGCGAAAACTTACTGAATCTTTATCAAAGAAACTTGCGCTCAAACGCTCAAATTTGAATATTTCAAATTTGAATCCCCCTAAATTCATAAAATATAAAAACATAATTTCGTCTTTTTTCGAAACCCCGAAATATTGCGAACGACGAGCGCAATAAATCAAATTTGAATATATAAAAAACTAACTTTACTCTAAATTTAAAAAACGATTTCAAATTTGAGTTATAATCGCCCTCGCAAACGGTCGGCGCGGTCGCGCCACAACACATACAAAGGCAAAATATGAACAGACGCAATTTCATCAAACTAAGCGCGCTCGCCGCGGCAAGCGCACAGGCAAGCAGGATAGAAGGTATCGAAAAAACTATTTTCGACGATCGCAAAACACTGTGTTTCAACAAATTCGGCGCGTTTTACGCCCGCACTATCGCGGATCAAGTCGTGAGCACCGAGCCATTTGAGGGCGACGCGTTCCCCAACGTAAACAATAACGCCCTTCCCGACATGATGCAAAACGAAACGCGCGTGCTCCATCCTTACATCCGCAAAAGCTACTACGAAAAAATGGCGCCAAACAAACCCGAACTTCGCGGCAAAGAGGAGTTCGTGCGAGTTAGCTGGGAGACGGCGCTAGATTTAGTGGCAAAGACTCTTCGCGAAAACTATGACAAATACGGCGCGGAAGCGATTTACGCAGAAACCTACCAATGGGGCAGCCTCGGCAAAGTCGGCCACAGCCAAAAAACGGCGCGCCGCATGTTAAATATCCTTGGGGGCTTCGTGCTCGAGCAAGGCGGATATTCTTTTGGCGCGGCTCAAACGCTCATGCCTCACGTCGTAGGTCACGTCGAGCCTAGACAAAACCCTACCAAATGGGAAGCCATACTCAAAAATGCCAAAAACCTCGTATTTTGGGGCACCGATCCGGTAGTTAGCAACGAAATGGCAATCGGCGTGCCTATGCACAACTCCTACGCCTACTATGAGAAATTTAAAGTCGCGCACAAAGAGGGCAAAATGAAAATATACAGCGTGGACGTTTATCGCAACGATACCGCGAGATATATTAATAGCGAGTTTATCGGCGTGCGCCCTTGCACCGATACCGCGATGATGATAGGCATGTGCCACCACCTATATACAAGCGGACTTTACGACAAAGAATTTATCGCTAAATACACCGTCGGATTTGAAAAATTCCGCGATTATTTCCTCGGCAAAGAAGACGGAGTGGTGAGGGACGCCAAATGGGCGAGCGAAATCTGCGGCGCGAGCGAAAAAACCATCAAAAATTTCGCCGAAACTCTCGCCAAAGAAAGCACGATGATAGTTTGCGGCTTCGCGATACAGCGCCAAGACCACGGCGAGCAAGCATACTGGGCTCTTGTGACGCTTGCTTCCATGCTAGGACAAATCGGCAAAGAAGGCTGCGGCTTTAGCACCAACGCGCAATCCCACAAAAACGGTGATACGACTTATTTAGCTCCAAAACTTAAATCCCTAAAAGACAAGCCTAGCCAAAAATACACCACCGAAAATAGCCCGTGGGCGAAAAGCAAAACCTATCCGCTCCCAAATAGCCGCTATACCGAGGCTTTGGAGCGTCCGGGCGAAGAGATAGAGCGCAACGGCAAAAAAACCAAACTTCCGCATATCCGCGTGGCGTTCAACGCCAACGGCTCGACGTTCACGCGCCACCAAGACGTCAATCGCGCCGTCCTCGCTCGCCAAAAAATCGACACCGTCATCACCACGGAGCCTTACTGGACTTCTAGCGCCAAACTCAGCGACATCGTGCTCCCCGTAGCCATCGAAACCGAGCGCGTGGACATCGATATGTCAAACTCCACCGGCGAGTATCTTTTCGCGATGAAACCCGTAGTCGCGCCTATGGGCGAAAGTAGAAGCGACTATTGGATTGCACGCGAGATTTGCAAGCGTTGGGGCTACGAAGAGGCCTTCACCGAGGGCAAAGACGAGTTTGACTGGGTAAAAGAAATCTACGCCGACGCCGCGAAGCAAGCCAAAGAGATGGGCTACGATATGCCTAGCTTTGAAGCGTGGTGGGAAAAAGGCTATTTCAAATTTGAAAAAGTCGACGATAAAAAATACTATACCGCCTACGCCGATTTCCGCGCGGATCCAGAGAAAAACAAGCTCAAAACCCCAAGCGGCAAAATCGAGTTATATTCGGAAGCAATCGCCGCTTTTGGCTATGATGACTGTCCGCCGCACGCCGCGTGGTTAGAGCCTTTCGAGTGGCTAGGGGGTGCGACCGCCAAATATCCTCTGGCTCTAACTAGCCCGCACTCAAAGTTCAGACTCCACTCGCAATTTAACAACTCGCTCATTCGCAATTACAACGAAATCGCGGGTCGCGAGCCGATTTTACTCTCGCCTCGCCTCGCCGCCGCGCGCGGTATCAAAAACGGCGACGTGGTGCGCGTGTTCAATGACCGCGGCGAGATACTTTGCGGCGCGCAAATCACAGAAGCGGTACCGCAAAACGTCGTCATCGTCTGCGAGGGCGCGTGGTACGACCCTGAAAAACCGGGCGAAAAGAGCCTATGTCGCCACGGATGCGTAAACGTCCTCACCAAAGACGTCGGCAGCTCGCGTCTATCCCAATCCAACACCGCGCACACCACGCTCGTGCAAATCGAGAAATATAAAGGAAAAATCGAGCGCGTGAGGGCTTTTGATAGACCCGTCACGATAGGTTGATTTCTCGCTTTTTGGTTCAAATTTGAATGTGTTTCAAATTTGAACCCTCTCCCTCGTTTAATTCAAATTTAAAATTCCCTGCGCTAAAATGTGCTTTATGAAAAAAATTCTGAAATTTTACGCGGACGGGTTTGCTTCTATGCGCCTTGGAAAGACGCTTTGGGCGATTATTATCATCAAGCTTTTGGTGATTTTTGTCGTTCTGAAAATCCTGTTTTTTGACCATACGCTAGAAAGCGAATTTCCCACCCCCGCGCAAAAGACGGATTTCGTGCTTCAAAACCTAACCAAAAAGGAGTAAAAATGGGCGAATTATCTAGCGTGGATTGGTCGCGGGCGCAGTTCGCGCTCACGGCGTTTTACCACTTTTTGTTCGTGCCTTTGACGCTTGGACTTAGCTTTGTGGTGGCGTTTATGGAGAGCGTCTACGTGCGCACCGGCAGCGAAGAGTGGCGCAAAATCACAAGCTTTTGGATGAAGCTTTTTGGCGTCAATTTCGCTATCGGCGTAGCAACCGGGCTCATCATGGAGTTCGAGTTTGGCACAAACTGGGCGAATTACAGTTGGTTCGTCGGCGATATTTTTGGCGCGCCGCTAGCGGCAGAGGGTATTTTCGCCTTTTTCCTAGAAAGCACGTTTTTTGCCGTGATGTTTTTTGGCTGGGGTAAAGTAAGCAAGGGCTTTCACTTGCTTTCAACCTGGCTCGTGGCGATCGGTTCAAATTTGAGCGCGTTTTGGATTTTGGTCGCCAACGGCTGGATGCAATATCCCGTAGGCGCGACGTTCAACCCCGAAACCGCGCGCAACGAAATGACGAGCTTTTTTGACGTGGCGCTCAATTCTTTCCCCGCCGCGAAATTTGTTCACACGACAAGCAGCGGATTTGTGGTCAGCTCGCTATTTGTGCTAGGCGTGAGCGCGTGGTTCCTTGCTAGAAAAGAACACCTTGATTTCGCCAAAAAATCTTTCGCCGTGGGCGCGGTGTTTGGGCTTTTGAGCTCGCTTTTCGTGGCGTTTAGCGGAGATGAAAGCGCGTATCAAGTCGCGCAAAAGCAACCCATGAAACTAGCCGCGATGGAAGGTCTTTATAGGGGCGAAACAGACGCGGCTATCGTAGCCTTTGGCGTTTTGGACGGCGACAAAAAGCTAGGAGACGGCAAAGAGGGATTCAAATTTGAAATCTCCGTGCCTTACGCGCTTGGAGTTATGGCGAACCGCGATTTTGGTAAGTTTACTCCGGGCATCGAAGACCTCGTCTACGGCAACTCCGAGCACGGCATAGAAGGAGTGGGAGCGAAAATCGAGCGAGGCAAAGCCGCCGTGAGCGCGCTAGCGGATTTTAGCGCGGCGCGTAAAGTCGGGGACGCTGAAAAAATGCAAAAATCCCGCGCTATTTTGGAAAAAAATATGAAAGATTTTGGCTACGGCTATCTTGATGCGCCCGAAGACGCCGTGCCGCCTGTGGCGACGACGTTTTACAGCTTTCATATAATGGTCGTTTTGGGCTCGTATTTTACGCTTTTGTTCGCGCTTGGCTGGTATATGGTCGCCAAAAAACGCATCGAAGAATATCCGCTATTTTTACGCGTTTGCACGTGGTCGATACCGCTTGCTTATATCGCGGCGGAAGCGGGCTGGACGGTGGCGGAGGTAGGTCGCCAACCATGGGCCATTCAAGATCTCATGCCGGTTACCGTCGCCGCCACAGAGCTTGCGGGCGCGAACGTGATGATTTCGTTTTGGCTATTTGCCGCGCTATTTACGCTCTTGCTCGCGGCCGAGGTCAAAATCATGCTAAAACAAATCAAATTAGGATTTTAAGATGACGCTTCAAATTTATTGGTGGATTTTGATTAGCCTAATCGGCGGACTTTTGGTGTTTATGTTTTTCGTCCAAGGCGGTCAAACGCTCGCGCTAGAAATAGCGGGGGACGAAACCGAAAAAGATATGATGATAAACTCCGCGGGGCGTAAGTGGGAGATTACTTTTACCACGCTCGTGCTTTTTGGAGGCGCGTGCTTCGCGGCGTTTCCGCTATTTTACGCGACAAGTTTTGGCGGGGCGTATTGGGTGTGGCTCGCGATTTTGTTTTGTTTTGCCATCCAAGCCGTGGCTTACGAATATCGCAAAAAGCCCGATAATTTCCTGGGGCAAAAAACTTTCGAGGCTTTCCTCTACATAAACGGCTCGCTTGGCGTAATCCTCGTGGGCATGGCGGTTGCGACGTTTTTTAGCGGTAGTGCGTTCGTGCTCGACGAGCGCAATTTCGTTCACTGGCAAACCCCGTGGCGCGGTCTCGAAGCGCTCGCGTGTCCGTTTAATTATTTGCTAGGACTTTCACTATTTTTCCTCTCTCGCATAGGGGGCGCGATGTATTTTGCCAACAATATCGACGACGCTTCCCTTCGCGCTAAACTAGCGCGCGCTATTCTTAAAAACGCCGGTGTCTTCGTGCCGATTTTCGTCGCGTTTCTAGCGTGGCTCGTGCTTCGCGACGGTTTTGCCGTGAGCGCAGAGGGCGTCGTGAGCATGCAAGCCCACAAATACGGTCTAAATCTCATAGAGATGCCGCTCGTAGCGATTTTGCTGATTGCGGGCGTCGCGGCGGTGCTCTACTCTATATTTTTAGGCGGAGTTCGCAAGAGCATGGCGGCGATTTGGGTATTTGGTCCGGGCGTGGTCGCGGCGGTAATGAGCGTGCTACTTATCGCGGGCCTTAACGGCACTAGTTTTTATCCTTCATACGCGGATTTACAAAGCTCGCTTACTATCGCAAACGCAAGCTCCAGTCCATACACGCTTGGGGTGATGAGCGTGATTTCGCTCTTTGTCGCCGGCGTATTGGCATACCTAGCGCACGCGTGGCACAGTATCGACAAGCGCAAAATCACCGCGGACGAGATGAAAAGCGGGCATCACTATTAGGAGCGAAAAATGGGATTTATTATACTTTGGGCGGCGTTTATTTTCGTAAGCTATAAAATTATCGCGCGAGTGGCGACGAAGATAGAATGATTCGCACTTGGGCGGATTCAAATTTGAATATCCGCCCGCGTTTAATTCAAATTTGAATTAAAAAATCGCGCCTTCTAGCCCGTTTTTGACTTCTTTTGCCTTTTCTTCGCCCTCTAATCGCGCTAGTAACGCCAGTCCAAACTCCATCGCGGTAGCGGGACATTTGCTAGTTACGACGTTACCGTCTTCGACGACGTTCGCGCCCGCTTCGTAGCCCTCGCCTAGTTTTGCCTCGCAACCGGGATAGCAAGTGTATTTTTTGCCTAAAACCCCCGCCGCTTCAAGCGCCCACGGAGCGGCGCAAATGGCGGCTACAGTTTTGCCCGCGCTTTTCATTTGTTTGAGTTTAGCTTGGAGCTTTGCGCTTTTTGCTAGATTAGTCGCGCCCGGAAGCCCTCCCGGGAGCACGATGAGATCGAGCGCGGCGAAATTTACGCTCTCAAAAACCAAGTCCGCGCCCACGGTGATCCCATGCGCGCCCGTGACGATACCGCTTTCTAAACCCACGATTTGGGTATTCACGCCACCCCTGCGCAAGATATCGGCGACGCTTAGCGCCTCGATTTCCTCAAATCCCTCAGCCAAAATTATTGCCGCTTGTGACATGAACTCTCCTTTTTAAATCAAATTTAAACGGAATTATAGCATAAATATTCAAATTTGAATAAGAGAAATCTAAAGCAAAGTATTTTTGCGATGATTTTTGAGGTCGTGAGCGGCGGGCGATACTCCCCGAAAAAGCGCGCGAAAGACGAGCCGCCAAATTTGAATTACTTGCGCTTTATTTTGCTTATCCATTCGTCCAGCGTGCGCTCAAACCCTATCCCCTTGCTCTCGTAGAATTTGAGCTCTTTGGCGAGATATTTTTGCTCGACCCAGCCGCCGAAGTCGTGGGGATAAAGGTAACCCGCGTGCTCATCGCGAGTATTGATAAGATATGGCGGGATAGGCAGCGGCGGGTTTGTGCGCACGTATTTAAGAGCGGAGTTTATGCCCTCGTAGCTTGAGTTGCTTTTTGGGCAGTTAGCTAGATATACGGCGCATTGAGCGAGGATTATGCGCGCTTCGGGATAGCCGATTTTGCTAACCGCGAGCATAGTCGAAGTGGCGAGATTTAAGGCGGCGGGGTTGGCATTCCCCACGTCCTCGCTCGCAAAAATCACCATGCGCCTCGCGATAAAAGCGGGCTCTTCGGCGGCGTTTATCATACGCGCAAGATAGTAAAGGGCGGCGTCCACGTCGCTTCCGCGAAGACTTTTGATAAAAGGGCTTGCAAGGTCATAGTGCGTATCCGTACTCGCCATGCCCTCGCCCTGGCCCTCGCTGCGTAGCGTCTTTAGGGTCGCTAGCGAAATACTACTATCCACGCAAAGCGCGTAATCTAGCAAGTTCAAAAGGCTTCTCGCATCCCCGCCGCTGCTCGCGATGAGATAGTCCTTCGCCTGCTCTTCTATTTCAAATTTGAGCTCTTTTTGCACGCGCTCTAACAGCCCCGCGAGGTCATCCCGCGCGAGCGAAGAGAACTCAAAAATCATCATACGCGATCTGATGCCGCTACTGACTACAAATTTGGGGTTTTCAGTCGTCGCGCCCATGATGACGCATTTACCGTTTTCCATAGGGATTAGCAGGGTTTCTTGCTGGGTTTTGCTGAGACGATGAAACTCGTCGATAAAAATAAGCGGTTTTAAAAGAGTGCCTTCAAATTTGGCGATGGCTTTGCGGATATCCTCGCTTTTGAGGTTTGCGCCGTCAAATTCAAAAAACTCATAATTCATCTCGCTCGCAATCGCTTTTGCCAGCGTGGTCTTGCCACACCCCGCCGGTCCCCAAAATAGACTGTGAGGGATACGCTCGCGAGCTACAAATTTCTCAAAAATCGCGACGATTTGTCGTTGTCCGACCACTTGACTAAGCATTTTTGGGCGAAATTTAGAAGCTAAATCCATTTATTTTTCCTTTTTAGCGAGCAAGAAAATACAAGAAATGATGAGCGCAAACCCCGCGAAATCAAGAAACACGAAGCTAGTCCCGAGCCAAAAATGTCCGAACACCGCCGCGCTCACGGGCTCGATCGCCGCTATCATACTAGCCTTAGAGGCGCCCACGAGTTTCACGCCCGTCATGTAAAAACTAAATGCGAGCACCGTGCCAAAAAAGACTACGCTCACAAGCGCGGCAAACCCGCTAAAATCACTAACCCCGGGCAGCCCCCACGGGCGCGTGAAAATAGCCAGCACGAGTCCGCCAAACACCATTCCCCAGCCAAGCACGAGCCCAACGGGATAGCGCGACATTAGCCCGGCGCCCGCGAAATTATAAACCGCGACGCCCGCGACGCTTACCGCGCACCAAAAAAGCGCGGCGGGACTGACGACGAGGCGCGAGAGGTCGCCATGGGTAGCGAGCAAAGTCACGCCCAGCATAGCTAGCACAAGCGCGACAAACTCGCAAACCCTAGGGACGCGGCGCTCCAAATAGCACGCTATCACGAGAATAAGCGCGGGTGCGGAATACTGTATGACGGTGGCCACGGCGGCATTTGAGAGCTCTATGGCGTAAAAATACGAATACTGCGTCATCATTAACCCCAAAATCCCATAAATCGCAAACGGTAGGTAGTTCGCGGGATTTTTTAATGGCGCTAGAGCAATACTTGGCGAGCGCAAGACATAGAAAATCACGAGCAAGACCCCGGCGAAAAACAAGCGATAAGGCACGAGCCAATCCGCGCTAAGCCCCTTGATTTCGAAGAGATACTGCCCGCAAACTCCGCTAAATCCCCACAGCACACCGCCAAAAAGAGTGATAAGTATACCAAAAACGCTAACGTCGCTTTTATTTTTCATACACAAATTATAGCTAAAAGCGGCTTTAATTCAAATTTGAAAATCTCATTCAAATTTGAAATATATTATATTTCTCGCGTTATAATTAATTTCAAATTTCAAATTTGAAAGGACAAAAATGAAAATTAGCATGAAACTCTTCGCGATTTGTCTAGTCAGCGCGATTGGCTTAATCGCCACAGGCATGTTCGCTATCAAGTCCAT
>ONQI01000096.1 GCA_900319915.1 uncultured Campylobacter sp. | reverse complement strand
CGGCGCGACTTCGCAAGTAACGTTCACGCCCTCTTTTTTGGCGAGTTCTATGAGTTTTAGACTCCAAGCCGAACTCACGTGAGCGATATGCATGTGCGCGCCCGTGAGTTTAGCGAGCAGTATATCGCGAGCGATCATGATTTCTTCTTGCTCGCGCGGCATACCGGCTAAGCCTAGTTTCATCGAGACCGCGCCCTCGTTCATCACGCCTTTGCCTCCAAGAGTGCAGTCTTGAGAGTGGCTGCTGATGAACGAGCCGTGAAATTTCGCGTATTCTAGCGCGGCTCTCATCACGTCGCTACTAACCACGGGCAAACCGTCGTCGCTAAAAAACCTGCAACCGGCTTCCTTCATCGCGCCCATGTTGGTGAGTTTTTCGCCCCCAAACCCGCTCGTAATCGCGCCCACGGGGAAAATATCGCAAACGCCAAGTTCGCGAGCGCGCGCCACCATATCGCGCGTAATGATGGGGCTATCGTTTACCGGGCGAGTGTTTGCCATAGGGCAGCACGAAGTCACGCCGCCCGCCGCCGCGGCTTTGGAGCCTGTGAGCACGTCTTCTTTATGAGTAAAACCGGGATCGCGAAAATGCACGTGCATATCGATGAGCCCAGGGAATACGAGCTTGTCGCTCGCGTCAATGACCCTGTCCGCGCTAGGCTCGGCATTTGTAATTTGAGTAATTTTTTCGCCCTCGATAAGGACGTTTGCCTTGCGCTCGCCGTCGGCGTTTACGATAGTTCCATTTTTGATTAAAATTTTCATCATCTCTCCCATAATTCAAATTTGAATTAAAATATCTCGCCAAACTTAGCGGCGAAAGATTTTTTGATGATTTTTGGCGTTGCGAGCGGCGAGCAAGGCGTAGATAGAATAATCAAATTCATCGAGCCTTGCGCGACCGCGACGCTCGCCAAAAAGCGCGAAAAAGATAAGCCGCCCGCTTTATGCTTCATGAAGTGTCTTCAAAACAGCCATTCTCATCGCCACGCCGTTTTCTACTTGATTAAAGACCTGACTTTTTTCGTCCATTACTTCCGAGGTCATTTCCACGCCGCGATTGACGGGGCCCGGGTGCAAAACGAGCGCGTCCGGAGCCGCGAGGGCGAGCCCCGCCGCGTTTAGCCCGAAATATTTCGCGTATTCGCCAGGATAAGGCACTTCGCCCTCTTGACGCTCGAGCTGTATACGAAGCATGATTATCACGTCCGCGCCGGCGATCGCCTCATTCAAATTTGAACTCACTTCGCAGCCGAAGACCTCAGCTCCCCTCATCGCCATCGGAGGCCCAAAAAGCCTAACTTTCACGCCTAATTTTTTCATTGCGTAAATATTCGAGCGAGCCACGCGCGAATGAAAAATATCGCCGATGATAGCGACGCTAAGCCCCTTAAAATCGCCTTTGCGCTCGTAAATCGTGAAAAGATCCAACAAAGCCTGAGTCGGGTGCTCGTTGCAGCCGTCGCCCGCGTTTATGACGTGCGCCGGGGTGCGCGATGCCACGTAAGCCGCCGCGCCCGAATTAAAATGCCTCAAAACAAAAAAGTCCGTTTGCATGGATTCTATGTTTTTGATGGTATCGGCGAGCGTTTCGCCTTTTTGCGTGCTAGAAATCGACGGGGTAAGATTTACCGCGTCCGCACCTAGGCGATCTTCTGCGATTTCAAAGCTCATTCTAGTGCGCGTGGAGTTTTCAAAAAACGCGTTTACCACCGTCGCGCCCTCTAAATCACGAGTTTTTTTAACCCGTTCTTTGTTTAGTTTTTTGAAGATTTTTGCGCGTTCAATGAGTTCAAAAATCTCCTCCGCACTCAAATCCTCCGTGCTAATCAAGTCTTTTCGCATAGCAACTCCCAAATAATTTTGCCCATTCTACACAAAAATAACTTATTTTTTAAGCAAATTTTGGTTAGAATTCGCGAAAATTTTCACAAAAGGCAAATTATGCGAGGTTACAAAATCTTTTCAGGTACGGCGAACGTTCCGTTTGCTCAAATGGTCGCCAAATATCTGGGCGTTCCGCTCAGCGAAGCGTCTATCAAGCGTTTTAGCGACGGCGAAATCAGCGTCCAAATCGGCGAAAGCGTGCGCGGCAAAGACGTGTTCGTAATCCAACCAACCTGTGCGCCCGCAAACGTCAATCTCATGGAGCTTCTCATTCTCACGGACGCCCTCAAACGAAGTTCGTCTAGCTCTATCACCGCCGTCGTGCCGTATTGCGGCTACGCGCGCCAAGACCGCAAGGCCGCCCCTCGCGTGCCTATCACCGCAAAACTCGTCGCCAACATGATGCAAACGGCGGGCATCAACCGCGTCATCACTATGGATTTGCACGCGGGTCAAATCCAAGGATTTTTCGATATCCCCGTCGATAACCTCTACGGGACTATGGTGTTTACTAACTACGTCAAATCCAAAAACCTCAAAAATCCTATCGTCGCAAGTCCGGACGTAGGCGGAGTGGCTCGCGCACGCTCTCTTGCCAAATCACTAGACTTAGATCTCGTCATCGTCGATAAACGCCGCGAAAAAGCCAACGAAAGCGAAGTAATGAACGTCATCGGCGACGTGGAGGGCAAAGACGTTATTCTCATCGACGACATCATCGACACTGCGGGAACTATCGTCAAAGCCGCCTCCGCATTCAAAAAACGCGGCGCGACCAGCGTTAGCGCGTTTTGCACCCACCCCGTGCTAAGCGGTCCCGCGTACGAGCGCATCGCCACGGGCGACCTCGACGAACTCATTGTCACCGATACGATTCCACTCAAAGAAAACTGCGACCGCATCAAGGTAATATCGGCGGCGCCGCTATTTGGCGAGGTAATACGTCGCGTCTATCACGACGAGAGTGTGAATAGCTTGTTTGATATGAAATAATTGAAAGCGGCGCGGGCTTTTTAGCTATTTCGCCGGATTGTTCGCGTTCGCTTCACTGCGGCGGGACATAAAGCCCGCCTCATTCGCCCACGCTCCGTCTGCTTGCAGTTGTGAGCGTAGCGAAGCAAAAAACTGCCAAAATATCACAAAAATCCCTTGCCGCAAGAATTTTTCACTATTCAAATTTGAATAATCCACCTAAAAACTATTTCAAATTTGAAACCCTCCATCTACTTTCAAATTTTAACCTTTCTTTTATTCAAATTTGAATACAATCTCTTTGTAAAAGGCTCGGTCCGAGCTACTATGATTTTCAAAGGACTTCACATGCAAAGACGTGATTTTTTCAAATTTGGTGCGCTTTCTTGCGCGGCGGCTCTCACTCCTAGCGCGGTTTTCGCCGCCCAAATGGCAAGCGAGGCTAAAAAAACTAGAACGTTTGAAGTAACGCTAAACCACGTAATCAAAGGCGGCAAAAATACTCGACTATGGGTTCCGCTCGTCAAAAATACGGACTTCCAACACCTAGTGCGCGACTACGCAATCGGCACAAACGCCGGATTAAAATACATTTCAGACACCGAAATTCCTACGCTTTACGCCGAGTTTGACGGCAAAGAAGACGCAAAAATGCGAGTTCTATTCAAAGTAGAAACCACCGAGCGCAATACCGATTTTAGCAAAGTCAATTTCGATGAAAACGAAAAACTAGCGCCCGAAATCGCGCAATATATCACTCCAACGGCGCAAATTCCAAACACCGGCATCGTCAAACAACGCGCCGAAGAGATTGTCGGCAAAACTAAAGGCGACCTTGAAAAAGCCCGCAAAATCTACCTTTGGGTCGCGAACACTATGGAGCGCGACAACTCAATACCCGGTTGCGGCACCGGCGACGTAAAAGCTATCTTAGAAAGCGGCAAACTAGTAGGCAAATGCACCGATATTAACTCCGTATTCGTAGGACTTTGCCGCGCGGTCGGCATCCCGGCACGCGAGATGTTTGGTATCCGCGTGGGACAATCTAGATTTTCTAACCAAATGGGCTCGGCAAAAGACGGCGTAGCCGCAATCAGCGGCGGTCAACACTGCAGGGCGGAATTTTATCTCAAAGGCTATGGCTGGATTCCGGTAGACCCCGCAGACGTCGCCAAAGTGCGCCTAGGCGAAAAACTCACTAACGACGACGCTAAAATCATAGCGGTGCGCGACTATCTCTTTGGCAACTGGGAAATGTGCTGGGTAGGCTTCAACTACGGTCGCGATTTCGTGCTCAAACCGGAGCCCGAGCAATACCCTATAAACAACTTCGGCTACCCATACGCCGAGGTCGCGGGCGACGTTTTGGACTACTACGACCCTAAGGGTTTTTATTACGATTACAAATCAATCGAGCTATAAGGCACTCAAATTTGAAAGCGTTTTGGCTCGCAATGGGGGCGGTGGCAAGCGCGTTTAGCGCGACGCTTTGCTGCTTGCCCGCGCTTTTGTTTTTGCTTTTTGGCACGTCGTTTGGACTGCTTTCGTGGGCAGACGCGCTCGCGGAGTACCGCTGGATCCTAAGCGGTGTGGCGATCGCGTTTTTCGCGCTTAGCGGATATTATCTTTTTCGCCGCCAGCAAGGAGCGTGCTCGCTCGCAGCCCGCAAAAAACGCTGGACTTTTATCTACGTGATGGTTGGCGTCATTTTGCTAATCTTGCTTGCTTATCCTGAAATTTTGGGGAAAATATATGATATCGACGAGTAAATTTTTGATTCTAGGCACAACGTGCGCGGTTTTAGCTAGCGCTTTGACGGCCCGCGAGGTTCATATAGACGTGCCCGGCATGCACTGCCCGCTTTGCACCGCGACCGTGAAAAAGGCGCTGCTCTCAGTCGAGGGCGTGGAGAGCGCGAAAGTCAAGCTCGCGACCAAATCCGCCGACGTCGTAGTCAAAGATAGCGTCAAAGATGAAACGCTACTAGAAGCCGTGGCAAAAACAGGTTATCCCGGCGTCATCAAAAAGTAAAGATTTTCTTTTAAAATTTGAAAGTCGCAATTCAAATTTGAATTGCAAAAAGAAGAGGTTGAAGCGAGCCCTCGCCCGCTTCAAATTTGAACTTACACGAGTTCGGGTTTGATTTGCGCGACCCAGTTTTTGATTCGCTCTTCCGTTTTGTCGCTTTGATTGTCCGCATCAAGCGCGAGACCCACGAACTTGCCGTCTTTTACCGCCGTGCTCTCGTCAAACTCATATCCCGCAGTAGAAACCGCGCCTACTACCTTCGCGCCTTTGGCGACAAACTTCTCGTAAAGCGTGCCGATAGCGTTGCAGTAGGTGTCCGCGTAGCTCGAGCTATCGCCGGTGCCAAAAATCGCCACGGTTTTGCCGCCTAGATTTAGCGCGTCAAAATCAAAACTATCCCAATCGTCTTGCAAATCGCCGCTGCCCCAAGTCGAACTGCCTGCGATAATATTGTCGTATGAGCTCAAATCAGACGGATTGACGTCGGCTACGTTTAGCACTTCGCAACCGCCAAGCTCCGCGGCTATCATATTCGCGGCTTCTTCGGTGTTACCCATGCTGCTACCAAAAACTATACAAGTGTTTCCCATTTTTGTCCTTTTTACTAAAAAATTTTATTACAAATAGAATAAGGCACGAGCCTGAATTTTGCCTCGCCCCTATTTTCTCCAAGCTCGACAAAACGCCTAAAATTCGCGTTTCTAGGCACGACAACGTAAAAATCAAGCCTTTCATTGCGAACGCTCAGGGCTCTTGTGATTTCGCCCGAGAGATCGTTCGCCCAATCTTCTCCAACGCGCTTTAAAAACGGCATTACGGCAAACTTCGCCTCGCCGTTAACGCTCACTACCACGCAACCGTTTTTAAGCGAGATTTGCTTATCCGCGTGGCGAGCGCGAATACGCGAAAAAACGAGATTTGCGAAACAGTCCTGAGCGTCTAGCCAAAGCCCTCCCAAGGCAAATGAAGCAATAAATTTCGCCGCCCTCATTTGCGGTGGATAAAAGCTAAATTTTAGCGGTTCGCCCCTTAAAAAAGCCTGAATTATAGCGTTTGAAGTCGCGCAAAAAGCAGTTTTTTCCTTTAATTTCGCCGGATTTCTCGGCGCTAGCGAAAAACGCCGCGTTGCGAGTAAATCGAAGGCGCTGGCGCAAAAAATATCGTTCAAATTTGAATAAATCTCCAAATATTTTTCGCTAACGAAAAAATTCCCATTCAAATTTGAATCAAAATATGCATTGTAAAGTCTTAAAAACGCCCTTCTTTTCGCGCTTTGCACCAGAGTGTCAAAAGCAAGCGGATAAAACTCGCTCGCCCCAAAAAACCCCAAGCTCACGCGTTTTGGCAGCCGAATTGTTTATCGAGCCCAAAAACCTTGCAATACTCGCAAAATACGCAGCTAACGCTTCTTTTAGCGCAAACAACCGGGATATTTCGCTTTTTGGCTTCGCCTTTGATTTTTTTCATCGTGTTGTGGTTAAGAAAACTCGTAAGCATCACCACACATTCGGTTTGCGCGGGGATTGGGCGACGATTTACGCGGTTTTCGTTACGCGCGTCCCAGTGTTCGACGTTATCCGCGCCAAGGTCTCTAAGAACTGCTTTTATCGGTGTTATCTCGTCCGCGCCTATGACTAAAACTGACATTTTTTTCCTTTGATTTTTGATAGGCGTTATTATAATAAACTAAACTGAAAATCCGCTTATTTTGATTGTATCTATCAAAATAAAATGGAAATTTTGAGAAGATATTTCAAATTTGAAGCAAATTTGGGGACGAGTTTGCCACGGCTCGCGAGCGAGCGTCGCAATGACGGATAGTTCAAATTTGAAAGGGAGAAATTGAAGGCAAAGCGGTTTTTAGGTTTCAAATTTGAATTGGGCGTAGTTCTGAATATTCAAATTTCAATTAGGCAAAGTAATTTTGAGGGGATTTTGGGCGTTGTGAGCGAAGCGCAAATGAGGCACGGGCTTTATGCCCCGCCGCAGTGCCGCGCGAGCGATACTCGCTCTTTTGCTTGTAATTGCGAGCAACGCGAAGCAAAAAATCGCCCAAAAGACAAGCCGTCAAGAAAGAGCGGCACGGACTTCCTCGCTCGCCATACTAATATTCCACGCAGGCTCCCACACGAGCTCGATTTCGCACTCGCTCACGCCCTCCACGCTTTCGGCGGCGTTTTTGACCCAGCCTAGCATCATTTCGTGAAGCGGGCACGAGCGCGTGGAGAGCGTCATTTTGATTTTTGCTTTCGCGCCCTCCACCGCGACGTCGTAAATAAGTCCCAGCGCGACAACGTCAAAACCGACTTCGGGATCGACCACGCCTTTTAGCGCTGTGTAAATTTCATCAATTTTGCCCATCTTCCACTCCAAAGCGTATAAATCTAAAAATATTTATCAAATTTGCTCCAAGCAAAATCGCGCTCACGCCCATACACGCGGTCGCCGCGAAACCAAATCCCAACGCAAAAATCACGATGGCGGCGATATTTAGATACGAGGCGACAAACGCCATTTTTTTGATTACCATGTTTTCAAGTAACGGCACCTCGCGCTTGCCGACGAACGGCGAAACGTAGTGATACCACACAAGAAACGAAGCGATTTTGTAAAGATTGCCGGCAATCAGCGCGTAAAGTGCGCCGTAAGTGAGTGAAAACGCCGCGAAATCCATACTGCCAAACTCAAACGCGAGCATAGAAATCGCTAGAAAAGCAAGAGCCAAAAAAACGTTAAAATTCCAATAATCAATCGCTTTTCGCGCTCTTTTTACGAGGATCAAGAACACCTGCGCCCCAAAGCACAAAAGCGCGGCGAACGTCACGAAGCGCCCGTAATTGCTCCACGCAAACGCCCCGGCTACAAGATAAAGAACCAAAGCCGCCTTGCTAAGCGTGAAATTCACGCCGTGAGATAGCGAAAACATAGGCAAAAGCACGCTCACCGAGCCTACAACGACAAAAAACAAAAATCCCAGCACAAAATAAACGTGATACCTGAGCACGATGTCGAAATCTAGCTCTATCACCCCGCTCGCAAACATCACGAGCAAAAAGCCAAGCGTCGCGCCAAATGCCAAAAAAACGCCCCCCAACCCAAGCGCCACGCTAGAGACATTCCACGCTTTCACGCCCGCAAAGGTGAGTAAATAAGTCGCCGCGAAAAATAGTAGAGCGAAGCTTGCGAGCGTCGCTCCGGCGTGCAAAAATACAGTCTCTTCGGTAAACATACCAATAGCCAAACTCGCCACGCCCAAAAAATACAAAAACATATTCGCGAACGCGCCGCGCACGCTAAAAAACGGCTTGTTCAAAATAACGCTAGCGAGCTGATAAAGCGCGCCCAAGATTATGCTGATGACAAACCCCGCGAAAAACAAATGCAAAAATCCCGCGGTAAGAAACGAAGTCGGAGCATCGAAATCCGCGAACATAAACATACCTACGCTAGCAAGCAAAAACAAAATCCCGCCCGTAAAATAGCCGCCTAC
The DNA here is from genome assembly GCA_900319915.1 of uncultured Campylobacter sp. Classification (GTDB taxonomy): domain Bacteria; phylum Campylobacterota; class Campylobacteria; order Campylobacterales; family Campylobacteraceae; genus Campylobacter. Next base: position 18,594 of record ONQI01000096.1, on the reverse strand, counting down.
GATGCGAAACGGCGGGGCGAAAGTATTAAGCGAAACCACCACTTCACACCCCGTCGCAAGTTACCGCTGTGTCGAATTTTGAGACGCTCGCGCCCGTTTTTAGAGTAAAAGTCAGTTTAACCTCCTTGCCCTCTAAATTTTCGCGCTCTATTTCAAATTTGTCCGCGATTTTGGGGATTAAACCCGCCGGATACATGTGATTTATCATAACGACGCGGGTATTGGCGTCCGTTACGAGATTTAGGGCGGCAAGGGCGTTTACCATGGGCGCGGGCGGCGTGCATTCGCGCGTGTCAAAGCCGATGAAATCGACCCCACCCTCGCTTTTGCGATAAAATGGTACGCTCGCGCCCTTGGCGTAAAACTCTTCCCAGTTCTCGAAAAAATCCATTTTCGCCTCCGAAATTTTGTGATTAAAATTGGCGCTATTATAGTATTTTTTACTTTAATAAATATTGACAAAAAATCGAAGTAAGCAAAAAGCAAGCCAAAAAGACATATAATTCAAATTTGAAAGGGAGGGGCAAACGATGATTTATGAAAGCAAATATTTGCGCGTCGAGTTTGAGACCAGCGAAATTCCGTGGGTAAAAATTTTTACCACAAAGCCCTACAAAGAGCTTAGCGATTGCGACAAAAAGACGCGCAAAAGGCTTTTTAAAGCGGCGTTAATCACGGAAATTGCGATGAGAAAGTTTTATAAGCCAGAAAAAATCAACTGGGCGAGCTTCGCAAATTACGTTCCAAAGGTGCATATCCACGTCCAAGCGCGCTTTAAAGACGACGGCTTTTTCCCAGAATCAATGTGGGGCAAAGCGCAACGCGACGGCGTTTCGCGCGATTTGAGACTTGAAAAATTCGCCAAAATCCTAAAAACCAAAATGGAGAAGGCAAAATTATAAAAAATCTCGCGCGTTTTTCAAATTTGAGCCTTGAAGACGCGATGCAATTTTACTTTGTCTTTGACGGGTTTGATGGCGGCGGCGAGGAGTTTGGCGGCGATTTAGCAAGCGAGATTAAAAAACGGATTTTGACCAACGCCGAAGAAATCGCGCGAACGTTCAAATTTGAAAATCACGAAAAAGAATGTCGCGCCGTGCTTCGCAAACTCGCTCGCAGCGACCGCAAACGCTTCAATGTCGCTCGCGCCGTGCCCAGGCATCTAGCGCCCGCCATTTTGCGCGAGCTGGAAACTAGCGGCATCATCACCCGCGAAAAATCGCGCGAAACGCCCCCTCCGCGCTCTCTCCCCAGTCGCCGCCTACCGCGCGAACTGCGTCGTTACCACGTCCAGGACAAAATCCATTTTCGCGATAATTTCACGAGATTTTGGTTTTATTTTTGCGAGCCAAATTTGAACGCCCTTCGCGCCGGCCGCGCGGACGAAGTTTTGGAGCGCGTCGAAAACGGGCTTTGGGAATATTTTTCGCTGCCCTTCGAGCTCGCGTGCTGCGATTTTTTGTCGCTCAAATTTGAAATAGCGCGCGAGGAAATCGCGAGCTACTGGGACAAAAACGACGAAATCGACATTTATTGCGAATTTGGCATGCATTCCTTGGTTGGCGAAGTAAAATACCGCGAACGCAAAGTCTGCAAAGACGTGCTAAGTCGTCTCGTCTCAAAATGCGAACGCGCGGGGCTCGAACCCGATTTTTACGTAATTTTTAGCAAGAGCGGATTTAGCCGCGAACTCGCTCAAATGGCAAACGATAAGATTTTGTTATTTGAACTAAATGATTTTAAGGAACTCTTATGAATGAAAACTCCATTCAAAACACGCTCAAAAGCCTGATAGATCAAACTTACCAAGTCGAGGAACAATACAAAGCTCTCAATCATTCTTACGAAAGCCTGCGAGAGTTCACACGCGACATCATCGAAAGCATGGGCGCGGCGATTTGGGTGAGAGAGGGCGACAAAATCAAGCTTGCAAATACGATGGCGACCAAAAATTACGAAATCTTATCTCTCATCGACCCAGCCAAAAACGCGCAAGAAATTCAGTTTGGCGATAAATTTTACGCCGTGAAAATCACCAAAAAAGACAAAAACGAAATCATCCTCGCCACCGATATCAGCGACGAAAAACGCTCCGCGCGCCTCGTATCTATGGGCGCGGTGGCAGCCCACCTCTCGCACGAGATTCGCAACCCCATAGGTTCGATTTCGCTACTGACAAGCACGCTTCTTAAACGCGCCGACGACAAAAGCCGTCCGATTGTCGAGGAAATTCGCAAGGCGATTTTTAGAGTCGAACGCATCATCAAAGCGACCTTGCTTTTCACAAAAGGCGTGCGCATAAACCGCGCTATTTTCTCCCTTGGCGCGCTTAAAAGCGCGTGCGAAGCGGCGGTATCGCAATATGCTTATTCCAAAGAAATCAAGTTCAAATTTGAAAATTTTGAGGGCGAAATGAACGCCGATCTTGACTTGCTAGAACTCGTGTTTTCAAACTTTCTCTTTAACGCTATCGACGCGATCGAGGAAAGCGAAGACGAGAGCGGCGAAGTCGCCCTGCGCTACGCTTTTGAGGATGGTAGACACAATTTTTACATCAGCGACACGGGCGTAAAAATCGATCCGAGCGTGGTTTTCGAGCCTTTTAAGACAACCAAGCTCAAAGGCAACGGCCTCGGGTTAGCTCTTAGCGTCGAAATCATCAACGCGCACAAAGGGTCGATTTCGCTGCAAAACGAACCCAAAGTATTCACCGTATCATTACCCGCATAAGTCTAGGCTTTTACCAGTTTTCTCCCACAATGCCGCGACGAGTCGCATAAAGCGCCTCGTCCATATTTTACTTGCAAGCACAAAAATAATACAAAATATTCATCGCAATGCCTATTTCCTTTCAAATTTGAATTGATTTTAAATATTTATTAAAATTTAAGCTAAAATATAGTATGTAACGCAATGAAATACTGTTTTTATCGTATTAAGTATATTTTAAGTAAAAATATTATAATATTGCGAACATTTTTTATATTTAAAAGGCGGCAAAATGGACAGAATTTACTCCTACAAAGACAACTGCGGTTTCGGGCTTCTCGCTAACCTAAACGGCAAAGAATCCCATAAAACCACGCTTGACGCTATCACCGCGCTAGAGCGTATGATGCACAGAGGCGCGATCGCCGCCGACGGCAAAAGCGGAGACGGCTGCGGTCTGCTTTTTTCGCTACCTAAAGATTTCATGCGCGAAAAAGCCCGCGAGGGCGGCGTGTCGTTGCCCGAGGATTTCGCGGTGGCTATGGTCTTTTTGAAATCCAAAGAGCACGTCGAAAAATTCGAAGAAATCTGCCTTGCAAACGATCTTAAAGTCGCCTTCCGCCGCGAAGTACCCATCGACAAAACCGCTCTTGGCAAGCTCGCGCTAGCGACTTTGCCAAAAATTATGCAATTTTTCATTATCCCAAACACGATAATTGCTAAAAAGTTCTTCCATTCCTTGCTCTACCTCACTCGTCGCAAAATCCAAATGACTTTTCGCGAGGACGACGATTTTTACATTTGCTCGATGAGCGAGCGCGTGGTTATCTACAAGGGTCTTGTGATGCCGACTTTTATCAAGACCTTTTACAAAGACCTTGCCGAACCCGCGTTTAAGACCTCTTTTGCGCTCTTCCACCAAAGATTTTCGACAAACACTTTGCCAAAATGGCGACTCGCGCAGCCGTTTCGCACGCTTGCGCACAACGGCGAAATCAACTCGATAAACGCCAACCGCGCAAACCTCGCCATAGAAGAAAAATGTCTCAAATCTCACCGCTACACTGCCGGCGAACTCAAAACTTTATTGCCTATCACGGGCGCGGATCGCAGCGATAGCGCGAGTTTGGATAATCTTTTTGAATTCCTTATCGCCAACGACGTGGATTTTTTCAAAGCCGTGCGCCTAGTTTTGCCGGCGCCTTGGCAAAACAACCCTTATATCGACTCCAAAATTCGCTCGTTTTACGAATACACCAGCACGCATTTCGCGCCTTGGGACGGCCCGGCGGCGGTATCGTTCACGGACGGACGTTTTATCGCCTGTTGCCTTGACCGCAACGGTCTAAGACCCGCCAAATATATAATCACCAAAGACGGCAGGGCGCTAATATCTAGCGAATACGGCGTGCTCGATATCGCCGAAGCCGACATCGCCGAACGCGGTCGCCTTCAAAGCGGTCAAATGATAGGACTCGATCTCAAATACGGCAAAATCATGCGAACGAGCGAAATCGACGACTATATCAAAGACACGCAAGACTACACCAAATGGCTCAACGAAAATATGATTCACCTCGAAGAATACGTGGATCTTACTTTCGAGCAAACGAGCGATTACCGTATTTCAAATTTGAACGCCTTGCAACGTGAATTTGGCGTTACGTTAGAGTTCAAAGAAATGCTGCTCGAACCGATGATAAAAACCGGCAAAGAAGCCACCGGCTCGATGGGCGACGATACGGCGCTCGCGGCGTTTAGCACTCAATTTAGGAGATTTGGGGATTATTTCAAGCAAAAATTAGCCCAAGTCACCAACCCGCCTATCGACCCGCTTCGCGAAATGGTCGTAATGAGTCTAAACGTAACCTTTGGCGAATATCGCAATTTTCTCGAAGAAAAGCCGCACCACGCCAAACGTATCAAAACTATCTCTCCGATTTTGATGCAAGAAAAATTTGCCGAGCTTTGCAAATTCGGCGACGAAAAAAACCCAAAATACCACGCTGAATTTAAAAATCAAACTTTTAGCGTCAAATTTGAAAAGGACCTCAAAAAAAGCCTAGAAAATCTCGTCGCAGAGGTCTCCGCCGCCGTCAAAAACGGCGTGCATATCGTCATACTCTCAGATCGCGACGTAGACGAAACTCACGCGGCCATTCCTATGGCGATGGCGGTCGGACGCGTGCATACCGCGCTCATCGCTAGCGGTCTGCGCCACAAAATCAGCATTATCGCCCAAAGCGGCGACGCACTAGATTCGCACAGCATAGCCATGATGATAGGTTTTGGCGCGAACGCGGTTTATCCGTATTTGCTATTTGCTAGCGCGCTAGAAACCCTAGAAAAAAGCGGAGCCGACGTCAAAGCGGGGCTAAAAAACGTCCATCACGCCCTAAACGCGGGACTTCTCAAAATTATGTCCAAAATGGGCATTTCCACAGTCGGTAGCTATAAATATTCCGCGCTCTTTGACGTGCTTGGTCTTAGCGAACGCGTCGTAAACGAGTGTTTCGCGCCGGCGGCGTGCTTACTGCCGGGTCTTGATTACAAAGACATAGAAGAACGCATTTTGCGACACCATCGCGAGGTGTTCAAATTTGAAAATCATCTCTTGCCAATCGAACTCGGCGGATTTTATCGCTATTTGGAAGGCGGCGAATTTCACGATTATTCGCCTTTTGTGATAAATCAAATCCACAAAATAGCCGCGAGCGGCGAGGAGGCGGACTTCGCGGTTCTTCGCGAGACTATCAAAAACCGCGGCAAGCAAATGGTGAGAGATTTTCTCGATATCAAATCCGACCGCAAACCTATCAAAATCTCCCAAGTCGAGCCTGCGAGCGAAATCTTAAAAAGATTTAACACCGCCGCGATGAGTCTAGGCTCAATCGGGCAAAGAGCGCACGAGGTACTAGCAGAGGCGATGAACCGCTTAGGCGCGATGAGCAACTCCGGCGAGGGTGGCGAATCAAGCGAGCGTATGAAAAGCCCGCTAAATTCCAAAATCAAACAAATCGCCTCGGCGCGTTTTGGCGTCACGCCAGAATACCTAGCTAGCGCCGAAGAAATCCAAATCAAACTCGCCCAAGGCGCCAAACCGGGCGAGGGCGGACAGCTCCCGGGCTACAAGGTCACGCCGCTCATCGCGACTTTGCGCTATACAACTCCGGGCGTCACTCTAATCAGCCCGCCGCCTCACCACGATATTTATAGTATCGAGGATCTAGCTCAGCTTATTTTCGATCTCAAGCAAGTCAATCCGCGCGCCAAAATCGCGGTCAAACTCGTCTCTAGCGCGGGGGTCGGCACGATAGCGGCCGGCGTGGCGAAATGCTACGCCGATAAAATTATCATCAGCGGCGGCAACGGCGGTACGGGCGCGGCAAGCATGGGTTCTATCAAGTTCGCCGGCAATCCATGGGAACTAGGTCTTATCGAAGCGCACAACGCGCTCAAAGCCAACAATCTACGTTCTCTTGTGCATCTCCAAACCGACGGCGGTCTAAAAATCGGTCTAGACATAATCAAAGCCGCGCTTCTTGGAGCGGAAAGCTACGCTTTTGGTACTCTCGCGCTCGTGATTTTGGGCTGCAAGGTCTTGCGTATATGCCACCTCAACAAATGCACCGAGGGCGTGGCGACCCAAGACCCCGAGCTTGCGAGCAAATTTAAAGGCGACGTCGATAAAGTTGTCAATTATTTCACACTTCTAGCGCAGGATGTGCGCGCCGAGCTCGCCGCCATGGGATACAAAAGCCTAGACGCTATCGTCGGTCGCAACGACTTGCTTGTCGCGAATGATTCCAAATTTGATTTAAGCGAGCTTACGCGCGTGATAGAAGGTCCAAACAAAAGCTCGGGCAACTCGAACGAACCTTTTGACAAGAATGAATTTGAGAAAAAAATCCTGAAAGAAGTATATCGCTCTATCGAAAACCCAAGTCAAAAAACGCTCGTAACACATAAAATCCACAACCAAAACCGCAGTTTTGGCGCGCTCATTAGCGGCGAAATAGCGAAATTTTACGGCGCCAAGGGACTTGCGACCAAGACTATTACTATAAATTTGGAAGGCGTGAGCGGTCAAAGTCTAGGAGCTTTCCTAAGCCCCGGAATGGCAATATATCTAACAGGAAGCGCGAACGACTACGTGGGCAAAGGTATGAGTGGAGGACGCATCGTCGTGCGTCCCCAAGAGCACGGCCAAGGTTTCGCGGTCGCGGGTAACACTTGTCTTTACGGCGCGACGGGCGGCAAATTTTTTGGCGCGGGACTAGTGGGCGAGAGATTTTGCGTGAGAAACTCCGGCGCGACGGCCGTCGTAGAGGGCGTGGGAGACCACGCGTGCGAGTATATGACTGGAGGCGTAGTCGTGATTTTGGGTCAAACCGGTATCAACTTTGGCGCGGGTATGACGGGCGGTTTGGCTTTTGTCTGGGACGAGAAACACGATTTTATAGACAAACTCAATCAAGAGCTAGTCGTGGCATGTCGCATAGACACCGACGAAAACGAGGAAGCTCGTTACTTCCTAAAACGCTTGCTTAGAACCTACTACGACGAAACGCTCAGCGCGCGAGCGGGCGCGATTTTGAGCGATTTTAGAGACCACATCAGAGAATTTTGGATGGTTAGGCCAAAAGATATGACCAAATTACCGCTAAATCCGGCCGAAGGAGACTAAAATGCAAGAGTTTTTGAGCATAGAAAGAAGCAAACCCACAAAACGCGCCCCGAGCGAGAGAAAAGGCGATTTCGGTGAGATTTATACGCCGCTTAGTTTTAGCGCGGCAAGCGAGCAAGCAAGCCGCTGCGCGCAGTGCGGCAATCCGTTTTGCCACCACGCCTGTCCGTTGCACAACTTTATCCCATTTTGGCTCAAACGCGCCGCGAACAATGATTTAAGCGGTGCGTGGGAGATTTTAGCCCAAACCAATCCTTTCCCGGAAATCACCGGCCGAGTTTGCCCGCAAGAGCGACTTTGCGAAGGGGCTTGCACGTTAGGAACTAGCTTTGGGGCGGTAAATATCGGCGCGCTCGAAGTAGTCGTAAGCGAAAACGCCCTTGAAGCCGGGCTAAACCCGCTCGCGCCTTTCAAATTTGAAAGTTCCGACACAAAAAACTCCAAAAAAGTCGCCATCATAGGCTCGGGTCCCGCGGGGCTTAGCGCGGCGACGTTTTTGCTAAGAGGGGGCGTAAAACCCGTAGTTTTTGAAGCCGCGCCAAGAGCCGGCGGACTTTTGGCTTATGGAATACCGGGCTTTAAAGTGCAAAAAAAGGTAGTGGAAAGACGCGTAAAAATGTTAGAAGACGCGGGTTGCGAGTTTCGCCTAGGTCAAAAAATAGACGAGGCGGAGTTTGCCAAGATTAGCGGCTCGTTTGACGCGGTGATATTAGCCACCGGCGCGCGCGAACCTAGAGGTTCGGGACTTAGCAAAGAAGACGCGAAAGGCGTGTATAGCGCGCTGGATTTTCTCACCGCAGCCCAAGCTTCGCTATACCACGAAAGCGAGAACGCACCCGATTTACGCGGCAAAAAAGTCGTCGTCGTAGGCGGCGGAGACACCGCGATGGATTGCTTGCGCGTGGCGCTCAGACTAGGAGCGCGCGAAGCCGTGTGTGCGTATCGCCGCGCCCAAAGCGATATGGGCGGTAGCCGCAAAGAATATATAAACGCCGCCGAGGAGGGCGCGGAATTTCGCTTTAACCTCGCTCCTACCGCTATCGTAACAAACGAAGCGGGCGCGGTAGTCGCTCTAGAAGTCGCCAAAACAATAATCAAAGACGGTCGCGTGGAACTCTTAAAAGGCACCGAGAGCCAAATCCAAGCCGACGTCATAATTTTCGCGCTAGGCTTCGGAGTAAAAAAAGAAGGCTTTTTCTCAGCCAACGGCATCGAGTTTTCTCGCACCGTCTCGGTGAGCGAAGAGTTCCGCACGAGCAAAGCGGGGATTTACGCGTGCGGAGACTGCGCGAGCGGAAGCGCGCTAGTCGTCACCGCCGCCGCTAGCGGCAAAGGCGCGGCGCTAAGCGTTCTGCGAGATTTGGGGCTTTGAGTATCCTAATTCAAATTTGAAAAGAAAAAAATTGCAAACTCATATCAAATTTTTTGACGACCTGACCCCGGGCGAGCTCCTCGATATCTGTATCGCGCGCATAAAAGTGTTTGTCGTCGAGCAAAACTGCCCCTACCAAGATATCGACCACCACGACCGCGCGAGCTGGCACGTATGGCTAGGAGACGACGCGGGGCTAGCGGCGTATTGCCGCGTGCTGCCCGCGGGCGAGACCTTTGAAGAAGTCGCGATCGGGCGGGTTATTACTTTGCGCAGGGGACTAGGTCTTGGCGCGAAAGTCTTGCGCGAAGGTATCTCGGTCGCTTGCGAGAAATTCGCCGCCAAAACTACCGTATTGGAGGCGCAAACCTACGCGCGGGGATTTTACGAAAAAGCGGGATTCGTGGCGTTTGGCGAAGAGTTTTTGGAAGACGACATTCCGCATATCAAAATGCGCCTAAGTTTTGAATAAAAATTATTCAAATTTAATTCAAATTTGAAATAATTGGCTACAATTCAAATTTAACTACCGCGACGAAGTATTTTTTGATGATTTTGGGCGTTGTTGGCGGCGGTGGGCGCAGAATAGAACATAAAGTTCATTCAAGCCACGACGTCCGCGCGACTCACCCAAAAGCGCGAAAAATCACAAGTCGCGCATTTTAGGAGACACAATATGACAACCCTTCTAGTTTTAAACCACGCCCCTTACGACGGTACCGACGTTACTTGGAATGCTCTTAGACTTGCCGATAAGCTGCTCGCCGAAGGCGTCGAAGTGAGAATTTTCCTTATGAACGATTCTGTAGATTTGGCTCGCGACGCCACCAAAAAGCCCGAGCAATACGACAACGACCTTGTCGCGCAGTTAAAAGACCTCATCGCTCGCGGCGTAGCGGTCAAAGTCTGCGGCACTTGCATGGCTCGCTGCGGTATCCACAAAAACGTGCCTTATTATGAAGGCGCCGAAAAATCCACAATGCCCGAACTCGCAAAATGGGTCATAAGCTCGGATAAAGTTTTGACGTTTTAATTTAGCTTTACGGACAATTTTTCAAATTTGAAATTCCCAAGCGTAAATCGGAGCTCACTCGCCGCGCGGTTTCAAATTTGAACCGCTTTTAAGCCCTTTTTCGCTATCATTGTGAAAATTTTTGCAAAAAGGGAATTTGTGAGAATATTTTTGGCGCTTTTACTCGTCTTTGTCGCCTTGCAAGCTCGCACGCTCGAAGAAATTAAAGAGAGCGGCGTCGTAAAAATCGGCGTGCTTAGCGGCAAAAATAGCGATTTTTACGCACTAGACAGGCTTTTGGCAGAAAGAATCGCTAAAGATTTAGATGTAGAGTTAGAACGTATAGAACTTGTCCAAAACGAGCGCATTGATGCTCTAAAAAGCGGTAAAATCGATATTGCGGTGGCGAACTTCACGGTTACCGCATCTCGCAAGAAAATGGTGAGTTTCGCCGCGCCTTATCTCAAAACCTATTTGGGCGTCCTAGCCAAAGAAAGCGCGTCCATCGAAAGCGAATGGGACTTTCACTTTCGTTCGGTAGCCGTAGTAAGCGGTACCATCGGCGAAAACTACATGCAAAAATATCACAACCACCATACCCTCGTCAAACTCTATGAAACCACCGCCGAGGCCGTCTCCGCGCTAGTTAGGGGCGAAGCGGACGCTTTTGTTACCGACAATATTATCGTAATCTACGAAGCCAAAAAGCACGCTGGTTACGCCGCCAAACTCGTAACCATGGGCGATGCGGAGTTTGTCGCGCCCGCGGTGGCTAAGGACAATAAAGAGCTTCTAAAATGGCTAAATAACGAAATAAAAGCGCTCGGTAAAGAGCGATTTTTCCACAAAATCTACGAGCGAACGCTAGAGCGCATATTAGGCGGCGCGATAGACGTGGAGGACGTGCTAGTAGAGGGCGACGTGATAAGGTGAGTTCAAATTTGAATATTCAAATTTGAAATTTTTGGTATAATAATGCAAAAATATTAAGAGTGAACGATGAAACTGTGGCGAACGCTTTTTTTAGCGGGGATTTTGGCGGCGGCTTTTAGCGCGGCGCAAGCTAGGGATTTAGACGAAATCAAACAAAGCGGCTACATAAAAATCGCCGTTCACGACGACCAGCCGCCTTTTGGCTACGTTGACGCGGTGGGCGCTTTTCAGGGTTATGACGTCTATTTTGGACGTCGCATCGCCGCTGATTTGGGCGTAAAGCCGCGCTTCGTGCCGACCAATTCGGCCGACAAAATCGAAATCGTTCGCAGAGGCGACGCGGATATCACGCTAGCCAACTGCACGGTCACGGCAAAACGCGCCCAAAAGGTGGATTTCGCGCTTCCGTATATGAAAGCCACGCTCGCCGTAGTTTCGCGCAAAACTAAGCCGATAGAAAAAATCGAGGATTTGGAGGGCTTGACGCTCGCTATCGTCAAGGGCACTACCGCGGACGAATTTTTCGAGGGCTACCGCTTCGGCGAAATCAAATTCAAAGACGTCAAAGACCACGACGAGGCATATCGCTTGTTGCTTGCGGGCGAGGTGGACGCGTATAGCAACGACGACACTGTGCTAATCTTGTGGGCCAAAGCACACCCGGAGTTTGTCGTGGCGATAAAAAATCTCGGCGAAATCGACCTCATCGCACCCGCGGTACAAAAAGGCAATTTCAAGCTCATCAATTGGCTAAATCACGAGATTGAAAAGCTAGGCAAGGAAAATTTTTTCCACGAAGCATATGAAAAGACTCTAAAATCAATGTTTAACGACGTATTAAGCGCGGATGAAATTGTCGTCGAGGGTGGGCGATTGCGCTAATTTGAAGTTTTACCATGTTTAAATTTAAAAAAATCCTACCATTTACAGATTTTTGTGGTAAAATTCACCGTTATTTTACCTGTCGAGATTAGGACAATGAAATTTTTACGATTTATAGCGCCATTGCTTTTAATAGTAAACTTTGCTTTTGCCGCATTTTTAGAGGCTCGCAGCTTGGATGAAATCAAGCAAAGCGGCGTTATTCGCGTGGGTCTTTTGGAGTATGATTCTTCCGCGCTTGGCTGGCGCGATAAAAACGGTACTTATATCGATTACGACGTTTACCTAGCCGAACGCATTGCCAAAGACCTTGGAGTGCGCTTGGAGCGCGTTTTTCTCAAAACTAAACGCCGCATACCTTACGTCAGAGAAGGTGTGGTGGATATCATGCTTGCCAATTTCACCGTTACCGAGGAGCGCGCGCGCTGGGTAGATTTCGCGCAGCCTTATATGAAAATCGCTTTGGGCGTTATTTCGCCCGCGTCCGCGCCCATAAAGAGTCCGACCGATATGGAAGGTAAACGACTCATAGTTGTCGAAAGTACGACTTCACAAAATTATCTCGAAAATCATCCCGCCGAAGATATGAAAGTCATTGCTTTTGATACATACACGCAAGCATTTGCCGCGCTTAAAAACGGCGAGGCGGACGGGTTTTTATGCGATAGCACCATAGCTGTTTCATGGACAAATGCAAACCCGGACTTTGTTGCGGAAATAACAAATCTAGGAAACCGGGACGTTATCGCCCCCGCCGTGCAAAAGGGCAATTTTTCACTTATGGCATGGTTAAACGACGAAATCGTTAAACTCGGTGAAGAAAATTTTCTTCTCGAAGCGTACGAAAAGACGCTAAAACGAAAATTCGGCAACAAAATGAGCCCCCAAGACGTAATAATAGACGAATGGAGAGTCCGCTAAAACGGTTTTGCGCACTTTAGTATCTCGGTTTATTTTGTCTAAGAACGCTTATTTATTTCAAATTTGACTTGTAAGGTATGGGATCTTTTGCGCCCGCAAGTGCAAAACCGCGGAGTCTGAGACGACAGCTGTCACACTGCCCGCACGCCGCGTCCTCGCTCTCGTAGCAACTCCACGTGTGTTCTAACGGCACGCCCAACAAGAGAGCTTTGGCGACGATTTGAGCTTTGTTTAAATGCACGAGCGGAGTTTTGATAGCAAACTTCTCGCCCGTTCCCGCGTTAATAGCGGAGTTCGCTTTGGCGATAAAATCTTCGCTACAATCGGGATACCCGCTGCTATCTTCCTCCACCACGCCTATGAAAATAGCCTCGCAGCGTTCTTTTTGCGCGAGAGCGGCGGCGATAGAGAGAAACACGCCGTTGCGAAACGGCACGTAGGTAACGGGCGGCTCGGATTTTAAATTTGAATTATTCAAATTTGAAATATCCGCTACGCTTTCTCCGTCTTTTGGCACGGATATTTCGTAATCCGTCAAGGCGTTGCCGCCGATTTGCGCAATGAAATTCGCGTCGATGATTAGGCGAGTTTTGACGCCCAAATCGTCGCAAATCTTCTCAAAGCACTCGCGTTCCTTTTTCATCGTTCGCTGAGCGTAGTCGAAGTGCAGCGCGACTATCTCGTAGCCCTCGGAGCGCGCGATATAGGCGCAAGTCGCGCTGTCCATACCGCCGCTAATAACACAAACCGCTTTTTTATTTCGCGGGTCGGCAAAGCCGTCACGATTCAAATTTGAATTATCACTCATATTTCGCTTTTACTTTCTCTACAAGCGCGGTAAAATCGCGCCTAATTTGCTCCAAAAACTCCTCGCTCGCAGCCTCGAAGCGGGTTACGAGCACGGGCGTGGTGTTTGAGGCTCGCACGAGCGCCCAACCCCCGTCAAATCTTACTCTCACGCCGTCGATGTCGATAACTTCTACGATTTTTGGCAAGCTTGTTTCGCCGTTTGCGAGTAGCCCTTTAACCTCTTCGATGATTTTAAATTTATTCGCGTCGCTCGCTTTGATTTTGAGCTCGTCGGTGGAATAGAGCTTGGGCAGTTTGTCGAGCTCGGCGTCGAGATCAAAGCCCGCCGCGACGAGTTCTAACACGCGCGTCATCGCATATACCGCGTCATCGAAACCGAAAAATCTCTCCTTGAAGAAAATGTGCCCGCTCACTTCGGCGGCCATATCGATGTTTAGCTCTTTCATCGCCTTTTTGATGTTGGAGTGGCCGGTCTTGCCCATAAAAGCATGACCGATTTTGTCTATTTCATCATACATATTTTGCGAGCATTTGACCTCGCCTAGGACGCGCGGATTTTTCATATTTTTAGCGTAGAGATACGCGAGCTCGTCGCCCTTGATGACGCGGCGCGGCGTGAGCACGGCTATCCTGTCCGCGTCTCCGTCAAAGCCAAATCCGAGCGCGATACCTTCGCGCTTCATCGCCTCTTGCAAATCTTTCAAATTTGAAAGCACGCTTGGGTCCGGGTGATGATTTGGGAAAGTGCCGTCGGGCTCGGGAAAAAGCAATTTCGCGTTCAAATTTAGAGCGTTTAAGATAGGTTTGAGACTCACGCCCGCCACGCCGTTGGCGCAGTCGCAAATAAAACGTGTCGGCAAGTTTGCTAAATGCGGGAAACTTTTGCGATAAAATTCCACGTAAGGCGTAAGCGCGTCGTAAGCCTCGGCGCGCGCGTCGGTAGGGATTTCCTCGCCACTCCCCAAAAGCGCGAGCACGCCCTCGCCAAGAGCGCGAATGTCCTCGCCAAAAAAGCTATCTTCGCCAATAGTAATCTTAAATCCGTTGTATTCTTTGGGGTTGTGCGAGCCCGTAATCATCACGTTGGCGTCAAATAGCCCGCTAAATACCGTGTAATATCCCACGGGAGTCGGTAGCATGCCGATGTCGCTCACTTCCAGTCCCGCGGCGTTTAACCCGCTGGCAAGATAAGCGAAAAGCGCCTCCGCGCTCGTCCTCGCGTCGTGTCCCACGCTTACGCGTTTGGCTCCGCGCTTCATCATCTCGCGGCCCAGCAGCAGACCGATAGCCTTGACGCTGCGCTCGTTTAGCTCCTCGCCCACAATGCCGCGAATGTCATATTCTCTAAAAATATCCTTTATCATCGTTTGCCTTTTGTAAAAAATCGAGGGTAATTATATTCAAATTTGAATTAAATTTGAATTGAACGAGAATTCAAATTTAAAAAGATTAAGAATAAGACCGCCGCGCTAGCAATGACGAAGGCGTTTAAATTTGAATTAAAAAATAGTTTGGGCAAAAGAGGTTTAAAATATTCTTCAAAATTGTTGGTAAAGCGCGAATGAGGCGGGCTCCCCCGTATCCCGCCGCAATGTAGCGCGAGCCCGACTCCCAAAAAGAGTCAAAAAAACTCGCGCCGTTTTTTAAAATTTGTTTTTCTCTACATCCGTAACCATGGATCTAGCCATCTCGTCGACCACGCTCGTGATTTCGTTGGTTTTATCCGCGATTTCAACGTTTTGCTTGGTGAGATTATTTACGTTTAGCGTCGCTTCGTTGATTTGATTGATAGCCACGGTTTGTTCGCCGATGCTCTCGCTGATTTCGTTGATACCTTGGACGAGAATATTAACGTTCGCGCTGATTTCGGTGAGAGATTTTTGGATTTTATCAGCCAGCTTGCGCACCTCGTCGGCAACGACGGCGAAACCTCTGCCGCTCTCTCCCGCCCTAGCCGCTTCTATAGCGGCGTTGAGCGCGAGCAAATTGGTTTGATCGGCGATATCTTGGATAATGGAAACGATAGATTTGATATCGTCGCTTTGTTTGATGACTTCTTTGCTGCGCTCGCCGATAGAGCCCATAGAAGAGCTCATTTCATCGACTGCGGCGGCGGCTTCTTCTAGAGAATGAGCTTGAGACCTAGCGCCATCGTTTAGGTTCACTACATATTCTTTGAGGGCTTTGGCTTGTTCTTCTAGGGCTTTGGCGTTGGAGAGATTACGGTTTAGCATGGAGCGAATTTCGCCGCCTAAATCGTTTACAATTTCGCCGAATTTGCCTTTGTCGCCCTCGACGCTAGTGGTAAAATTTGAATTACCATATGAATTAAACACACGCTCAAGTTCGTTTGTATCCGCGCCGATTTTTTCCCTTAGCGCGCCTAGCATGCCGTTAAATACGTCTTTAAGTCTAACGATATCAGGGTTTGCGGGATTTTCTCGTATGCTGCGGGATAGGTCGCCGCTTTCTACGGCGTTGGCGATAGAAATCGTCTCGCTTATCGCGTCGTTATCTTTGGCTAGATTTTCTTTGGTAATGCGGATATTTTCGTTTATTGCTTTCGCAGTTGTACCGAACTCGTCTTGACTATTGATCTCTATTGGTTGGGCGTCGTTTGTTTTATGATTGACAAAATCAAAGAAGCCTTGAAGTCCGCTTTCGATGGTCTTGAGAGGCTTGAGACCTAAGGTAACGATAAAAACAAGAAGAGCAACAATAACAACAATGAAAATCACCGAAATCACAGCCTGATAAATCAGACTTGAAGTCGCTCTTTTCTCTATACTCTCAAGACTGCTCGTGATACAAGTCATCCAACCGGTCTTTTCGCCGATAGAACAGTTCGCAGCCTTAGCGATACCGCCAAACTCGTAAAAAACAGTTTTGCCCGGATAAGCTTTAGCTTGTGCGAAGATAGATTTGACCGTTTCGTTATACGCCGCGTCGTCGCTCGTGATGCGAGTAGGATCCGAGTGGGCGATAGTAACCGCCGCCTTGTCGGCAACTAGGACTTGACTATCTCCGATTTGGACGCGAGAGAGAAATTTTTGGATAGGTTCAAGCGAAAGATCGGAACCAAATACCGCCGTAACCGCGCCGTTTTCTTTGTAAGGATAGAAAAACGTGATAACCATTTCGCCGGTAGACGCGTCTTTATAAGGGCTCGTGATACCGGGATTGCCGCCCATGGCTTCTTTGTACCAGCCGCGAGAGCGAGAATCATAACCGGTGGTGGCAGGAGTACGATAAATAAGCTTAGAGCTAGAAACGTCCGAGCCTAAAAAGCGTCCGTCAGAGCCATATCCCACGTAAATACCCATGAAAGCGGTATTCGGA
This sequence comes from uncultured Campylobacter sp., assembly GCA_900319915.1. Lineage (GTDB taxonomy): Bacteria > Campylobacterota > Campylobacteria > Campylobacterales > Campylobacteraceae > Campylobacter. Next base: position 1,929 of record ONQI01000096.1, on the reverse strand, counting down.
CGAATCGCCATCATGAGAGAGCCCATACCTTCTTCATTATGAATGCCAAATTTTTCAAATTGTTTGGCAAGCGCAATAGTGTCGTCAAGACACTTCACGACGAAATAATCCACATAATTACTCGCGGCGGAAAGCACCTCGGACTTGCCCGTCTCGAATATTTCGCTCACGTCTTCGCGCGTCTTGGATGATAACACGTACGAAAACACCACAAAACCAATAATCATCGCCGCTGAAATAACGAGCGAGATTTTGTTGGCAACACTCCTCATTTTGACTCCCTGTTTTGAATTTGTGGGCGAACGGGTGGGATAAGGGGAGAAAAAAAAGGGGGGATTCTCCAACCCCCACGCGCGCCACGCTAGGCTCATGCATTCGAGTGTTCGAACTGAACTTAGCGACTCTCAAGATAAATTATAGCACAATAAAAATTAAATGAATTTTAAATCTAGATTATTCCGTGATAACGGCACGGCGCGTCGCGGTGAGCGAGCTTAGGGTGATTTTGTCGTTTGCGCTCAAATCTTCGAGTTTTGTCGCCCGACCGTTTTTTTGCACGCAGACGAGATTTTTGGCGCGGTCGAAAAACTGCTCGGCGGATTCTAATCGCGCCGCGAACGAGGCGACTTTCGCGCTCGCTTTTTCAAATTTGAAATCCAGCTTGGATTTTAGCTCGCCGCGTTTTGGCAAGGCGTTTTCAAATTTGAATAATTTCATTGAAAGCACGTTTTTTAGGGCTATTTCGCGCTTTTCAAGATTCAAATTTGAATTATTTATTTTTTGCGTTATACCAAGCGATTTAAGCGTGAGAAAAGCGGTTTTAAGCTTCCCTCTCGCGCTTTCAAATTTGAAATCAATCGACGATTTTAGCGAGATTTGCACAGCGTCGAGACTTTGGGCAAGTTCCTCGTAAGTAGGCAACAAATCCACAATCGACGCTGTCGGCGTAATCGAGCGGTGATCGGCGACAAAATCGCTAATCGTGTAATCTATCTCGTGCCCAACGGCCGAAATCACGGGAGTACGCGTCCGAGCGATAGCGCGAGCCAGAGCTTCGTCGTTAAAGCACCACAAATCCTCCATACTACCGCCGCCGCGCGCCAAAATAATCGCGTCAAGCCCCATTTCATCGGCGCGCCTTAGCGCGGAGATTAGACTTGCAGGCGCGCCCACGCCTTGCACAAGCGAATCAAAAAGATAAAACTTAGCGAGGAAATAGCGGCTCTCGTTTATGCGGCTAAGAATGTCCTGCCACGCCGCGCCCGTCGCGCTCGTGATGATACCCACGCGCCTTGGAAACGCGGGAAGCGGTTTTTTGCGCGCCGAATCGAACAACCCTTCGGCGTTCAGGCGAGTTTTTAGCTCGTTAAAGGCGCGTTCGAGCTCCCCGGCGCCCTTTAAGCTCATGCTAGTTACTTGGACTTGATACGAGCCCTGCGGCGGGAAAACCGTGAGCTTACCACGCACGACGACCTCGAGCCCGTCTTTTGGCGCAAATGTAACGCGAGCGTTGGCATAACTAAACATCGCCGCGCTAATAGCGCTTTTTTCGTCTTTGAGCGTGAAATACCAGTGCCCCGAGCCGTGTCTGATGAAGCGCGAAATCTCGCCGCTAATCTCGACGCTAGAAAAATGCGATTCTAGCAGGCTTTTGGCGGCGAGATTGGCCTCGGTGACGGTCATACCTCGCGCACCTTGCGAGCAACAAACAGCGTGCTCACGTCGAAGCTATATCCGCGCGCGATTTCGACTTGGAAGCCCGCGTTTTTAAGCTCGGCGCAAAAGTCTTCTTTGGAAAGAAAATTTTCAATCGAGTTTGGCAAATATTCGTAAGCCGCGGCGTTTTTGCTGATAAAACCACCGATTTTTGGTAGAATTTTGGCGAGATAAAAATCCCTCGCGCGAGTGATTATGCCGCCCTTTTCACGT
>ONQI01000113.1 GCA_900319915.1 uncultured Campylobacter sp. | reverse complement strand
CGAAATTTACGAGCTTCGAGGTGCTAGAGACGCGGGTGACGAGCGAGGGCGAACAGCGCAAAACCGAGTGGATAGACGGGCAAAGTTTGGGGGATTTTTTGGACCCCAAAGACCCCAAGCGCACGGTGGAGGGCTATCCGGCGCCTAGAAGAGTTTACGTGAGGATAAAATGAGCGAAGAAGAAATTGAAAATATAACCGAGGATTTGGGCCAGTTCGACGAGCAAATCAAAGTGCCTCGCAGGCTCAACTCAAGCTATGCCGGCTATCCTGTGGAAATGGGCGAAAATACGGTAAAAACGCGTCTGCGCATAGGTAGAGAGATGCTTTTTGACGACGAAGGGCTCGCTTATAACGGTTTTGTTTACATGGCGGCAAACTACGCGGCGCAACTCGCAATAAACGAGCCTTACGCAGTCACTATAGGCTCGCGCGTGAGCTTTTTGGCGCCCGCGAAGATGGGCGATATAGTGGATTTCGACGCCAAAGCGTATTTTAACGAGTCCAAAAAACGCGAAGTGCGCGTGCTAGGCAAGATAAACGGCGTGCGGATTTTCGACGCTTCGTTTCAGCTAGTCGTGCTCGAGGATCATATTTTCAGAACGCAAAAAAAAGAAGTCGATCAGCAAACCGCCGCCCGCCAAGCCAGAGAAGCCGAAGAAGCTGGGAAATAGCGGGGGGGGGTTCAAATTTGAATATTCAAATTTGAAAAAACTTCGAATTTTTTGCAAAGAAAATCTCGTCAAATTTCGTCTCTACGGTTCAAATTTAAATTCTCGGTTGGCGCGACGTGGAGACTAGTTTTATGATTCGGCAAAATTGATTTTGTATTTTTGCTTGCCGACTTTTTCGATTTCGCCGTTTTTGACGAATTTATTAAACGCCGTTGAGATATTTTGACGCGGAGAACCGCAAAGCATGGATAGATTTGAAATCGTAAAAGGCAAGTTTATCACGCGTTCTTCGCGCTCTTTGGCTAATTCTATCAAAAAACTTCTCAGTCTATCCTCGCTGGTGCGAAAATACATATCGTATATGAGCTTGCGTTGCGCTAGAATATTTCTTAATAGAGCGTTCATCATCGACATGCTAAACGCTTCGTTCCCAAAGAGCCGACGCACGTCCGCCACATTGATTTCGACGACTTCAGAACTTTCTAAAGCCTCTATTGTCGCGTCGGAGCTTTGGACAACAAAAGAGCCTTTTTTCAAAAAATTTAACACAAATTCTCTCGCGCCACATAAAAAACTTATTTTCAACTTGCCCTTTAATAAAATCATAAATCTTATTTTTTGGGCGTAGATTATTTCGCCTTTTTCAAATTTGATTTTGCGGAAATTATCTAATTCTTCTTTGCTTAAAAGTTTCAAAATATCATCGTTCCAATCGGAATTTAGTCTATTGCCGTTCATTTGTTCCTCGGTTTTTCAAATTTGAATAATTCTAGCAAAATGCCACTTAATTTTTATTTATGTCGCATTTATGACAGATTTACTTTTTGTTTTGGATTAGAATGCGATTTCGAAAACAAAATCGGGAGGTAAAATGGAAAAAAAATCACTAATCGGTGGCGTCTTATTGGCGCTAAGTGCTAGCACACTCTATGCGAGCGTTATTAGCGCGGACGCTCCTATCGGCGTCGGTGGCGAGAAAATCGGCGTCGCTTATAAGGGTGCGAACGTGACTTGCGATGGTGCGAGCTGTAAAATCCAAGGCTCTGTCGTCGCGGGCAACGAATATATGCTCTTTTACGACGAAAAGGACAAAATCAAACTCGCCAGACTAGATAGAGCGGCCGTGAAAAACTACAAAGTTTTGAAAGAATTCGAGGATTCTTACGGCGTGAAATGGAAAAAAGTCGAGCTTGATTTCACGATGTTCGACGCCTCGTTGCTCAAAGAAGACGGCGAAGACGTTTGGGCGGCTGAAAAAGAGCTATTCGAGCGTTGCGGCAGTTGCCATGCGAGCAAAAAGCCGGAAGAATTTACCATCAACCAATGGCCAAACATCATCAAAACGATGAGCGACAGAGCCGGTCTAAACAAAGACGAAACTAGACAAGTAGGCTCTTATATGCAATATATTTTGCTGAATATGCAAAACAAAACCAAATAAGGAGAAAATAATGAAAAGACGCGAATTTCTAAAAACGGCGGCTATGGGCGCGGTCGTGAGCGCAAGCGCGGTTTCAAATTTGAACGCGGCGAGCGCGGGCAAAACGACGAAAGTTACTAGTGGTACGCATTGGTGCGCGGTCGAAGCTACCGTCAAAGACGGCAAAGTAGCGGAGCTAAAACCGCTTCCGTTTGATTCTAAGCCTACTTTTATGAGCAAAGGCACGATAGATAGAGTATATGCCAAAACCCGCGTGGAATATCCATACGTTCGCGAAGGATTTTTGCGCGACCGCCACAAAAGCGACACGACTATGCGCGGCAAAGAAAAATTCGTGCGCGTAAGCTGGGATACCGTCAATCAAATCATCTACGAAGAAATCGCTAGATGCCAAAAGCAATACGGTCCAGATAGCATTTACGCTGGGTCTTACGGCTGGTTTGGCGTAGGAAATTTAAACAATCCTCAAACGCTGGTAAAAAGAATGCTAAATCTCACGGGCGGTTTCGTAGATAGCAAAGGCACGTATTCTACGGGCGCGATTTCCGTCGTTACGCCTATCGTGTTAGGCACGAGCCACTATTTCCGCCACACAAGTCTAGAAAACATCGCCAAACACACGCAAACTCTCGTGCTATTTGGTTGCGATTTGCTTCTTACCACCCAAATAGAATGGCACTCGCCTAGTCACAAATCTTTCGATAGTTTCCCAAAAATGCAAAAAGCCGTCAAAGAAGGTCGTATGAAAGTGATTTCTATCAATCCGGTGCGCACCGACACGGATAAATATTTCAACGCCAAAACCATTCAAATAATCCCGGGCACGGATTTAGCTCTAATGGTCGCTCTATGCTATCATCTATATGACAAAAAACTATATAGCAAAGATTTTATCGAAAGCTACACCGTGGGATTTGAGAAATTCCGCGATTATTTCCTAGGTAAAGAAGACGGCGTAGCCAAAACTCCCGCTTGGGCGTCTAAAATCACGGGCATTAGCGAAAAAGAGATTATAAATTTAGCCGAAACTATGGCCAAAACTCGCACCATGATAATGCCGGGTTGGTCGCTCCAACGTCAAGACCACGGCGAAATGGGTCCTTGGGGCGCATATACTCTTGCGGCTATGCTAGGTCAAATCGGCAAAGACGGTTGCGGCATGGGCGCTAGCTACCACGGCGACGGCAATGTCGGTTCTACCGAGAGCATGGGCGTATCGGTTCCGGGAATCACCGTAGGCAAGCCTATGACTTACAACGCGGCCACCGGCAACGAAACCAACTCTTTTGAACATAGTTTTTCAAACAAAGCGATCCCCGTCGCCAAAATCTCAGATATGCTCCTAAATCCAGGCAAAACGATAGATTTCAACGGCTCTAAGGTCGAGTTTGCGGACATTAAGCTAGTCTATTGGGCGGGCGGTAATCCTATGCACCATCACCAAGACCGCAACAAAATGCTAAAAGCGTGGCAAAAACCCGAAGTTATCATCAATCAAGATCCATTTTGGACGGCTAGCTCGCGTATGGCAGACATCGTTTTGCCCGCTTGCACGGAGTTAGAGCGCGACGACATCACTCTTGCTGGCGACGAAGCCAAAACCGCTAT
>ONQI01000055.1 GCA_900319915.1 uncultured Campylobacter sp. | reverse complement strand
TGGCGGCTCGTTCCTTTGCTTTTTCCGCCCGGACAAACGAAATCTGCACGACATTCTAACAAAAACCTATCCCGTCGCCAAAAACGCCTAATTCAAATTTGAATATTCAAATTTGAATTTAAATTTAATTAAAATTTTGATAGAATAAGGCGTTTTTAATATAAAAATCGTTTCCGCGCGTTTAGATTTTTGAGTTGTTTTTGCGCCCGCAAAAAGAGCCAAAAGGATAAGCGCGACCCAAACATAAAGGAAAAATTATGAAGCTATTTGGAACCGACGGCGTTCGCGGGCTCGCGGGCGAGAAAATCACAGCCGAGCTCGCCATGAGGCTAGCGATGGCGGCGGGCATTTATTTTCGCAAAAACTCGCTAACCAACGTGATTTTGCTAGGCAAAGACACTCGCAAAAGCGGCTATATGATAGAAACGGCTATTGTGGCGGGTTTGACCGCCGTAGGCTACAACGTCCGCCAAATCGGCCCTATGCCGACTCCCGCGGTTGCGTTTCTCACCGAAGACATGCGCTGCGACGGTGGCATCATGATAAGCGCCAGCCACAATCCCTACTGGGACAACGGCATCAAATTTTTCGACGCTTCGGGCGACAAACTGGGCGTCGAAGCCGAGCAAGCAATCGAGGATATTTATTTCAATGACGAAATGATAGCCGCGGCGCAATCGAAAGGTCTTGAAATCGGCGCGGCTAAGCGCATCGACGACGTCATTGGTCGCTACATCGTGCATATCAAAAACTCCTTTCCGCACGCCCTCACCTTAAAAGGTCTGCGTGTCGTTCTCGACGTGGCAAACGGCGCGGTTTACAAGGCCGCACCTACCGTGTTTAGTGAGCTAGGAGCCGAGCTTATCGTCCTAAACGACGAACCCGACGGCGGCAACATCAACGAAAACTGCGGCGCGCTCCACCCAGAAAACCTCGCCCGCGAAGTCATACGCCTAAGAGCCGATATCGGTTTTGCTTTCGACGGAGACGCGGATAGGCTAGTAGTGGTCGATGAAAAAGGTCAAATCGTCCACGGCGACGCCCTCATAGGCGTGCTCGCGGCATACCTAGACGCCAACAAAATGCTCGCCAAAAAAGAAATCATCACCACCGTAATGAGTAACGCCGCGCTAGACGACTTCCTCGCAAAATCCAAAATCAAAGTCACGCGCTCGGCGGTAGGCGATAAATTCGTGCTTGAAAAAATGAAAGAAACCGGCGCTAACTTTGGTGGCGAGCAAAGCGGTCATATCATTTTTGGCGATTTCGCCAAAACGGGCGACGGGCTAGTCTCCGCGCTTCAAGCCAGCGCGTGCCTGCTTTCCAGCGGCAAAAAAGCGAGCGAACTATTCGCGGCGATTAGGCCTTATCCGCAAAAACTTTCAAATTTGAAAATCACACAAAAAAAACCGCTTGATGAGATAAAGGGGCTCGCACAGCTCGAAGCGGAGCTCAAAAAACTCGGCATCCGCACGCTATTTCGCTACTCGGGAACAGAAAACTTGCTTCGTCTTTTACTAGAAGGCAAGGACGAGGCTTTGGTCGCGGCAAAAATGAAAGAAGTGGAAAAATTCTTTACGAAAGCTCTAAATGAGTAGGACTTTTTTGCGTTTTCTCGTCTGGTTCGCCATTGTTTTCGCGCTAGATCAAGCGATAAAGTGGGTATTTTTGCACGGCTTTTCTTACAAAAGCGGCTGGATTGACCTCACGCTAGTTTTTAACCGCGGCGTGGCGTTTTCGATGTTTGCATTTCTAGGCGAATATCTCAAAATTATCCAGCTCGCGCTCGTCGCGGGACTTCTCGGCTATTTTATCGGCGAGAAAAAAATCATCTCGGATCACGCCGTAGCGCTGTGGCTAATATTTGGCGGGGGTTGTTCAAACGTGCTAGATCGCTTCACGCACGGCGGCGTGGTGGATTACGTATTTTGGCACAAATGGTTTGATTTTGCCGTATTCAACTTCGCCGACGTGATGATAGATTTGGGCGTGTTGCTCGTTATCGTTTCGACGTTTGTAAGGAGAAAAGTGTGAAAAGGGATATGTTTATCGCCTACGCGCTGTGGTTTTTCCTAGGCGGATTTGGCGCGCACAGGATTTATTGCGGTAAATTTTTTAGCGGTCTCGCGCAGCTTTTGCTATTTTGGGGCGGTTGGGCGACCGCGTGGCTGATTGTGGGCTGGGTGCCACTCGCAATTTGGGGCGTATGGTGGCTATTTGACGCGTTTCTCACCGCCGAAATGGTAAACAAAGTCAATGCGATTTCGGTAGCCGAAGGCGCGCTAAACGAGCGCGAAACCATCGAAGCCGTAGAAAAATTATACGAACTGTATAAAAGCGGCGCGATAACAAAAGAAGAATTTGAGCGCAGAAAAAGCGCCATTCTACACTAAAAAAAACGGCTTTTATGCCTTTTAATTTCGCAGGTCGGCAAAGCCGCCCTTTGCGCCAGAGGCTCACCGTTGGGTAGCCCTATTCCTAGCCCGCCTCGCGGCGCATTAGCGCCGATCTTGGGGCGGTCTAGCCCCGCGCTTCGCGTTATTGCCCGACTGCGCGGGCTGAATTTATCTGATTTCGCGATTTAATTCAAATTTGAATACCTTTCAAATTTGAAACCCAAACCGTTTAATTCTAATTCAAATTTGAATTGTTTTTCGCCTTTCAAATTTGAATATTCAAATTTGAAAAAGGATTTTCATGGACGCTTTGCTCGCGTTTATCAAAGGCGTTTGCTCCCGTATTCAGGCGATTTCGGATTTGTTTTGGGAGTTTCCGACGAATCTCAAATTTTACGCCGATATTCCCGTCTTAGGCGAGTTTTCGCTCGCGCTTTTTTTGCTTTTGGGCTCGGGCGTTTATTTTACGATTAGGCTTCGTTTTATACAGATCAGACGCTTTGGCTACGCACTTTCTTTGCTAGCGCACAAACGCGCCGGTCGAACGGGACTTTCGCCTTTGGCGGCGTTTTTTCTCTCGACGGCCATGCGCGTGGGACCGGGCAACATCATAGGCGTCACGGGCGCGATTAGCGTCGGCGGGCCGGGCGCGCTTTTTTGGATGTGGGTGAGCGCGTTTTTTGGTATGGCGACGGCTTTTGTGGAATCCACGCTCGCGCAGATTTTCAAAGAGCGAAAAGACGGCGAGTATATAGGCGGCATGGCGTTTTACGGGCGTAGACTCGCGGGCGATAGCGTAATAGTAGGCGTCGCGCTCTCGCTCGTATATATCGTCTACGCTCTGCTTTGCTTTCCCGCGCAAGGTTTCAACAGCGTTTCGTCTCTTGGCATGATAGCCTCGCTTGCTAGTGGCGAAACCTTGCCTACGACGCACTGGGTGTATTGGCTGGGATTCGCGCTAGTGCTAGGAGCGGTCGCGACTGTCTCTTTTGGCGGGACGAAAAAAATCGCCAAAGTTACCGGTCTGCTCGTGCCTTTGATGGCGTGCGTTTACGTGGCTTTGGCTTTGGCGCTCATCGTGGCAAACGCTGAGCGGCTAGGCTGGTTTTTTGAAGCGGTTTTCATAGGAGCGTTCGCGCCCGAAGCGGCGTTTGGCGGAGCGCTAGGCACTGTCATCATGCAAGGCGTCAGGCGAGGACTTATGAGCAACGAAGCCGGTCAAGGCACGCTCACTATGCCCGCGGCTGCCGCCGACGCCGCACACCCTTGCGACCAAGGCTGCGTGCAAGCCGTGGGAGTGTTTTTGGATACTATAGTGTTAGCCACGCTCACGGGGTTTGTAGTCATTATGGCACACGCGTGGAGCGGGGGCGAGGCGTGGGCGCAACTAGGTAAATTGCAAAAATTCCTAGTCTCCGTAGAAACCCTCTCGCCCGCTTCAAATTTGAGCGGTTTTCTCGCGCTTATAAGCGCGCTATGCTTTGGCTTGTTCGCGTTTACGACGCTACTTGGGTTTATGAGCTTTTCGGAGATTTGCGCTAACCGTATCAGTCGTAAAGCGGGCTTTATCAACTCCGTGCGCGTCCTAAATATCGCCGTTATCGCCTTTGGCATGCTCACTAGTATCGTGGGAATGGATCTCGGAGCACTGTGGGATTTGTCCGATTTCGCCAACGTTTTAATCGCGTTTTGCAATATTCCGCTTTTGTTTTTGGGTTTTGGTTACGTCTTGCGCGCGACAAAGCACTTTGAGAGCGGCGGCGCAAAGTTCGACGAAAGCGTGGTGGGCGTGAAGCTCGACGCATGGAAGGCGGCAAAGTAGTTCAAATTTGAATCATCCGCTTAAACCGTTTCAAATTTGAATTATGGCATAATCTCTGTTTGAAATTACGACAAAAGGATTGTTTATGTCAGCAGAGGGATATTATTGGCTCAAGTTTTTCCATTTCGCCGCGTTTATTTCGTGGATGGCGATGCTTTTTTATTTGCCGCGCCTATTCGTGTATCACGCCGAGCACATCGAAAACAAGGCGTTTTGCGAGGTAATTAAAATCCAAGAGCGCAAACTCTACAACGGGATTGGCTGGATAGCGATGTTTGGTACGGCCGGCACGGGGCTTGCGATTTGGCTACTCGCCAAACCGGACCTCATCGCCCAACCATATTTCCACGTCAAGCTCACTTGCGCCGCGCTAATGGTCGCGTATCACCTCAGCCTAGGGCACTATATGAAGCTATTTCGCGAGGATCGCTGCTTTAAGCCCGGCAAATTTTTCCGCGTTTACAACGAAGTGCCGACTATCATTATGTGTGTGATTCTTTATGAAATGGTGGTAAAAGCGTATCTAGGCTAACGCGCAAGGAATTCAAATTTGAATTACCTACCCCTTTGAAAAAGCGATTTTTAAGCAACTTTTGGCTAAAATCGCATTTCTTTTGGTCCTATAGCTCAGTTGGTAGAGCATCACCTTGACATGGTGGGGGTCACTGGTTCGAGTCCAGTTAGGGCCACCATTCTTTCACAATATTTTCAGCGATTTTTTGATAAAATTCTCCCTCAAACAACCACGAAAAGGAGAAAAATGAGCGCAAAAGATCTCGGTTCGGCCATCGGCGCCAAAATCGGCGAAATCCTCGACGACACCCTCGCAAAAGCCAACGCGCAATCCGGCGAGAACAACCAAATGGGCAGTATCGTAGATAGCATTCTCGACCGACTCGACGGCGACAACGACGATCCCACGCGTCGCTTAGAGGTCATCGGCGCGAACGTCGGCGCCAAAATCGGCGAAATGTTCGGACTAAACAGTTCAAATTTGAACGACGGCGAAGCAGCGCAAACAGAGCAAGGAAGCGACTTGCTAGACGGCGTCGCGGGCTCTCTCGTCAAAAACCTCGCCGACAAAAACGGCGACGGCAAAGTCGATATGGAAGAAATCGCGCAAACTCTCGTGGAAAACTTCGGCAAAAAGGCGTAAACGTTGACATTTTCGCTCTTCTACTCGCGCTATTTTTATTCTTGATATTCAAATTTGAATATAAATTCCCTTACATTTTATTTCAAAAACGGATTTTACGATGAAAGATAAAATTTTTTCTTGGATTATGATTTTGGCGTTGGCTTTGGTCTCTATTCTTCTAGCAAAGCTAGATATTCTCGCTAATTCGGGTATTTCGCCGTTAATTTTAGCGATATTTTTGGGGGCGGCTCTTGGCAATCTAGCTCGCCCCTGCGCCAAAATGATAGCAGATAGCGGGGTCTTGGGGATTTGCGCCAAACAAATTCTCAGACTCGGCGTGATACTTTACGGATTTCGCGTTACCTTCGGCGACGTCGCCGATATCGGCGTTTACGGGGTCGGCGCGGCTTTTGTCGTGGTGTTTGGGACTTTTGGCTTGGGATATTTCGCGGGCGTTCGCTTGGGGCTTGATAAAAAACTAGCGATTTTGATTAGCTCGGGGGCGGCGATTTGTGGAGCGGCGGCGGTGATGGCGGTCCAAAGCGTGGTCAAATCGGACTCCAACCGCGTAGCGGTAGCCGTGGGTACGGTCGTGATTTTCGGGACGCTCGGAATGATTTGCTATCCTTTTATCGCGAGTTTGGCGGGATTTTCGAGCACGCAAGGAGGTATGTTCAGCGGCGCGAGCTTGCACGAGGTCGCTCACGTGGTCGCCGCGAGCAACGCGATAGGCGAAAACGCGCCCCAAATCGCAATCACGGTCAAAATGATAAGAGTGCTCATGCTCGCGCCGTTTTTGATATTTTTGTCGATTTTCAGCTCCGCGCTCGTGGGCGAGAAGCAAAAAGCCAACGTCAGGGCGAATTTCCCGTATTTCGCGCTTTGGTTCGTCGTGGCGATGGCGGTGGGCTCGGCGCCGTTTTTCCCTAGAGAAACGTTAATCGCGCCCATAGAGTTCGCGGACAATTTCTTGCTTTGCGCGGCGATGGGCGCTTTGGGTCTTACCATCACCAAAAAGGCTTTCTCCAACGCGGGGAAAATACCGTTTATCCTAGCTTCGATTTTATTTGTCTGGCTGATTTGTATCGGGCTTACGTTCGGAGCTTTCGCGTAGGTTTCGCGCGCTTAGCCGCCCCGCGCGCTCAAAGCGCTTAATATTCAAATTTGAACATTAAGTCTCCTTTGGATAGAATAAATCGATTCAAATTTGAAAGGATAAGCAGTGGCGACTACGATTTCTGTAAATAAAAAGACGATTAGAGAATTTTTAGAAAACGCGCAAAAAGAGCATTTTCTTATACCCGAATACCAACGTCCTTACGCTTGGGAAGAAGACCAAATCATTACGCTTTTTGAAGATTTAAAAAACTTCACCGAAAAGAAAATCGCCGACAAAAACTCGGACGCGTATTTCCTTGGCAGCATAGTGCAATTTATCAACGACGCGGGCGAGCAAGAAATCATCGACGGACAACAACGCATAACTTCGTTGTTATTGCTTTTGCGCGTGATTTATACCAAAATGGAAAAAGGCGGCGAAGTAAAAACCGAGGAAGAAGAAAACTTTATGCGCGAAATAGAGCCGCTTTTGTGGCAAAAAGACGAGTTTAAAGGCAAAGTCGACAAAGAGCAAATCTTAATCAATTCAAAAGTAATCTTAGACGAACAAAATCAAACTTTTCATAATATTTTAAAAACCGGCGAAGTCGCCCCGGACGCAAAAGATAGATATAGTAAAAATTATTTGAAATTTCAAGAACTTTACGACGAGTTTTGCAAAAATAATCCGCAAAAAATCTACAACTTTATACTTAATCTGCTGAGATACACGATAATTTTACCTATCGAAGCCGACACGCAAGATACCGCGCTTACGATATTTTCGACGCTAAACGACCGCGGTATGCCGCTGAACGACGCCGATATTTTTAAGGCGCAGATTTATGAGAGTTTGGACAAAGCGCAAAAAGCGATTTTTATTGAACAATGGAAAGAACTTGAAAATAGAGCGAAAAGAGCAGGCGAGGATGTACGAAGCTTGTTTTATATTTATATGTTTTATTTGCGCGCGCAAAAAGGCGACAAAGACACTACTACGCCAAAACTTCGCGGATATTTGGGCGCGGATAAATTTAAAGCGATAAAAAGCCCCGATTTGCTTTCAAATTTGAATGAAATTTTATCGATAATCAAATTTTCAAAGGATTTCGAGTCGTTTGATGGCGCGGCATGGAGTAAAAACTACAAAATCGCGCAAACGCTGGATTTATTGCAACTCACAAACAACGAATGGTGGAAATATCCTAGCGTGATTTATTATCTTTCACACAAAAGCGAACCCGATTTCGAGCAAAAATATTTGCGATTTTTGAGGCGATTATTTGTCGAGATTTGGCAAAGGCTTAGCTTAGAAAATACGGTAAACTCACTAAAAACGCCTATTCTTAAATTAAATAGCGAGGTCATAAAGAACTCCGAACCTATTTTTGAGTTTAAAGAAATATCGATTGGCGAGCGGGATTTGCTAAACGCCAAGATTAAAGAGCCTCGCCTTAATTTGCGTTTTGCGATTTTGAAATTTTTGGCTTACGAAAGTTGCGAACAAGGCGGCGCTATTTCAAATTTGAAACTAGAAGTCGAACATATCTTCCCGCAAAAATGGCAAAATTATTTGGAACAAAGCAAAGATTGGACGGATGAAAAATTGACCATTCTCAAAGACAATATCGGCAATCTAACTCTACTCGAGAAAAAGCTAAATATCGCCGCCAGCAACGATTATTTTGGCAAAAAGAAAATCGAATACGAAAAATCAAACATCAAAATGACGAATAAACTAGGACAAAGAGCCGATTGGAAACCGGATGACATAATCGTGCGAAATAGCGAAATATGCAAATTTGTAGAAGAAAAATTTACCCAATGGGCAAAAGCATAATTCAAATTTGAAACCTAATTAAAAACGCTGAAATAACGGGGGAATGGTGGAGTTAAGCGGGTTCGAACCGCCGACCTCTTGAATGCCATTCAAGCGCTCTCCCAACTGAGCTATAACCCCATTTCGATTTCGCGGACGAACAAGTCCGTCCTTGCGACAAGTTTTAAAAAAACTTGACTAAAACTAAAGTTACGCGTCCGGCTACGCGGACCAAATTTATTTGTTTTGAATTGAATGAGCGGATTTTACCCAAATTTTTCTTATATTTGCTTAAATTTCGTCCGCCGCCACTCGACAAAATAAAATTTTAAGCAAAAATTGGGTAATATCCCATTTCCAAACCAAATTTTGCGGGAATAGCTCAGTGGTAGAGCACAACCTTGCCATGGTTGGGGTCGCGAGTTCGACTCTCGTTTCCCGCTCCATTTTTGCCCAGGTGGTGGAATGGTAGACACAAGGGACTTAAAATCCCTCGGAAGTTTTTTCCGTGCCGGTTCAAGTCCGGCTCCGGGCACCACCCACACGGCGACATAGCCAAGCGGTAAGGCAGAAGCTTGCAAAGCTTTGATTCCCCAGTTCGATCCTGGGTGTCGCCTCCATTTTTAGGAGCTTTTATGCGATATTTGGCTTTTTTGATTACGATTTTCGCGTTTTTAGGCTGCTCAAACACATGGCATGGAGCGAAAGAAGACACGCACCACGCTTATGAATGGAGCAAAGGCAAAGTCCACGACGGCGCGGAATGGGTCGGCAAAAAAACCGAATAATTTATAATATCGGGAGATGGCTGAGCGGTCGAAAGCGGCGGTCTTGAAAACCGTTGAGGGTCACACCTCCTGGGGTTCGAATCCCTATCTCCCGGCCACTTTCTTTCAAATTTGAATTAAATCCCTAAAATCCTTTCCTAAACTCACCATAATTTCAAATTTAATTTACTCAAATTTCGCTAAAATGCGCCAAGCAAATCAAATTTGAGGAGATTTTATGGATTATCCAAAAGCGATTGGACCTTACAACGCGTTCCGCGAGGCGGGCGATTTGATATTTTGTTCGGGACAAATCCCGCTAAATCCGGCTACGGGCGAACTTGCAGGAAGCTTAGAAGAGCAAGCCCACCAAGCCATGAAAAACGTGGGCGGCGTGCTTCGCGCGGCCGGACTTGACTACAAAAACGTGGTAAAAACGACGGTTTTTCTAGCCGATATCAACGACTTCGCCGCGGTCAATGAAATCTACGCGCAATATTTCCGCGAGCCTTTCCCCGCTCGCTCGGCGGTGGGAATCGCCGCGCTCCCAAAAGGCGCCAGATTAGAAGTCGAGGTCATCGCTCATCGCTAGGTTTGACTACGGCATCGCTCTAACAGGCTCAATCGGCAGCGGTAAAAGCACGGTCGCGAGCTTACTCAAACTCGAGGGCTTCGCGGTCATAGACGCGGACGAGATAAGCCACGAGATTTTGGACGCAAGCGCGGACGAAGTCGCGGCGGTTTTTGGACGCGAAATTTTGGGCTCGGACGGCAAGGTCGACCGCAAAAAACTAGGCGCTATCGTCTTTGATGGTGCCAAATGCGTAAAAACCGATAAATTTACGCTCGCGGACAGCGAGCAAATCACGCAAGGCGCGGGGTTCCATCGGCGCGAGCCCGGGGCGCAAGGCGCGGCTTCGCCAGCCCGCGAAATCAAATTTAGCCCAAGCGAAGCTAGGGCTAAACTGGAAGCGATTTTGCACCCCAAAATTCACGCCGAGATTTACGCGAGAGCGGGCGCGCTAGAAAGAACAAAAACGCCCTATTTCGTAGATATTCCGTTATTTTTCGAGCGAGGAAACTACGAGTTTGACGAGGTCTGCGTGGTTTACGCGCCGGAGCCTTTGCTGATAAAACGCGTAATCAAACGAAATAATCTAAGCGAAGAAGCGGTAAAATCACGTCTGGCGGCACAAATGCCAATCGAGCAAAAACGCGCCCTAGCCACCTACGTCATCGATAATTCGGGCGATTTAAAAGCCCTCACGGACCGCGTCGCGACACTCGCGCAAACCATAAAGGAAAAATATGCAAATCTCTAAATATAACGCCAGCGGCAACGATTTTGTCGTATTTCATTCTCTCGCGAGGGCGGATAGAAGCGACCTCGCGCGCGCGCTTTGCGATAGGTTCGAAGGCGTGGGCGCGGACGGGCTCATCGTGCTAGTCCCAGGCGAGCAAACCGACTTCGCGTGGGAGTTTTACAACAGCGACGGCAGTCTTGCAAGCATGTGCGGCAACGGGTCTCGCGCGGCTTTTATGTATGCGTTCGAGCACGGATTTTGTGGGGAGCGGGGGAGTTTTCTCTCCGGCGCGGGCGTGATAAAAGGCGCTATCGAGGACTACAATATTTCAAATTTGAATACCGAAAATTTAGTCCGCGGTGTGGAACAAACCACGCTCAAAACAGCCCTAGTCGAGGTCGCTCTCACTAGTCCTAAAAGACTCGCCGAGCCTTTTAGTGAAGAAGGCTTTGAGTGGCGATTTTTCGACACGGGAGTGCCGCATTTGGTGGCTTTCACGGACGATCTAGGCGCGTTTGACCTAGAACTGTGCGCCAAAATGCGCGCAAAATACGACGCCAACGTCAATTTCGCCAAAAAAACTGGCGATAACACGCTTGCCGTGCGCACTTTCGAGCGCGGAGTCGAGAATGAAACAAACGCTTGCGGCACCGGTATGGCGGCCTCGTTTTACGCCGCGCGCGAGGCTCTTGGCATAGGCGATAATGCAAAAGTAAACCCAAAAAGCGAAGAGGATTTGTTTTTGCGCTTTTTGGAGGGCACGATTTACTTCAAAGGTCGCGTGAGACATTGTTTCGACGCGGTGCTGTAATTCAAATTTGAATACAAAGGAAAAAAATGAAACATATCAAGACTTTTAAAGACGTAGCCGCGGCAAGCGCGTTAGGAACGATACTCGCGGTAGGTCTTGCCGGCTGTTCGGGCGGCGGAAACGGCGGCGAGCAATCTATCCAAAAGCAAAACGCCACGGTTTTCATAGAAAAGACCGCGGAAGGCACCTACAAAATCGCCGACGAATTCCCTAGCAACGATACCCGCGTGTTCCTCCGCGAAACAGACGGCGAGGGCAAAACGACCGAGCGACTACTAAGCCAAGAAGAAATCGACCGCCTCATCGCCGAGGAAAACGCCAAAATCGAAGCGGGCACGAGCGGACTAACTAACTCTACGCTTTCTAGCGGCGGTATGGGGCTTGGCGAGGCGATTTTAGCAAGTGCAGCAGGAGCGATCCTAGGCTCATGGATAGGCTCTAAACTCTTTGGCTCTCCCGGTTACCAAAACGCTCGCCAAAGCGCGTATAAGACCCCTAGCGCGTATTCAAAGAGCGTGAATAGCTTCAAAAACTCGGCCTCCGCGAGCGGTTCTAGCTCGGCGAAAAAAAGCGGCTTTTTTGGCGGCGGCAGCAAAGCGGCGAGCGGATCGTCCGTGGGCGGCTGATAAGCGCGCCAATTCAAATTTGAATACAAATAAATTCAGTCCGCGTAGCCGGACAAATCACGCTTGCGCGGGGCGTGTGGCAGCGCGCCCCACCCTTTGCGTGAGTTTACTTATGCAAAGGAGTAAAAATGGACTTAATTCCTAGTTTTTCAGTCGATCATACCAAAATCGTGCCGGGGATTTTTCTCAGTCGCGCCGATAGCGTAGAAGGCGGCACGGTTACTACCTACGACGTACGTCTCATGCGCCCAAACCGCGAGCCCGCAATCGACGTGGCGGCGATGCACTCGCTAGAACACATCATCGCGACCTACATGCGAAACGACCCCATGTGGAAGGACGAGCTCATTTACTGGGGACCGATGGGCTGTTTGACGGGATTTTACATCATCCTAAAAGGCGCTCGCACCCCAAAAGAAATCTATCCGCTCATCCTCGCCGCGTTTAGGTCGGTAGAGGGCGCGGAAGTCGTCCCGGGCGCTACGGCGGAGAACTGCGGGCACTACCTCATGCACAACCTAAACATGGCAAAATACTACGCCGCGCGCTTTGTAGAGTATCTCGAAGCGCACAAGGACGAGGCGACGACTTTCGAGTATCCGAAAACCGAAAGACTCGTCACGGGCGAAGGAAAGCACTTTTACGACTCTTAATTCTAGCTCGGGGCACAGCGCCCCAAATCTCGCGCTTCGCGTTATTTGTTCGGCTTGCGCGAGCGTAATTTATCTGCTTTTGCTATTCAAATTTGAATAAATTTGGAATAAAATTTGCTTGTTCATTTCAAATTTGAAAGGATGTATCATGCAAGTCTCAGACGTAACCGACCTCAATTATCTCGTCGAACAAATCAAAAATAAACAACTCCAAGGCGCTGCGGATTTCAACGAATTTTTGCAAAGCACGATGAAAACCGAAGGTCTAATGGACGCGATAAAAGGCGGCGAAAGTAGTAGCGGCGCAAACGGCGTTAGCGACGTGATTAGTCTGCTTGGCAGCGCGCTAGCCAAGGGCATGGAAGCCGCGACCAACCTCGGCAGCGAAAGCGGCGAGAGCGAAAACGAAAGCGCGCAAGCAAGCCTGCTATCCTCGGACATGCAACGCCAAATCAAAGAAGACGCGCAAATGTTCAAGACTTTCGATTTCATGCAAATCATGAATCAACTCATTTACGGCAACAAAACCGACAGCGAGAAGCAAGAACTGCTAAATCAAGCGATTCAAATTAGCAAGGAAGTTTGATTTCTCCCTTTCAAATTTGAACGTTAGTTCAAATTTGAGCTAAACACGCTCGCAGAGCGCACTTTGTGTAAAATCGCTTGCGATTTTACAGCACGGGGCGAGGATAAAAGGAGGGGCGTGGAGGGGGAAAAGGGGCAAGCCTCGGGATGTAGCCCCTTTCCCCCTCCGCAAAATAAAGAAAAATCTCAAAACTATCATTCAAATTTAAATTAACAACGAGATTGCCGCGCTTCGCTCGCAATGACGGCAAATTTCAAATTTGAAATTAAGCATTTTTTGCTATCATTCCCCAAAAATTCCAAGGAAATCAATATGAATTTGCGCAAAATCAAGCCCCTAACTCCCGAATATTTAGAGAGTATAGGATTTAGCTGGCACACGGACCCCGACTCTACCCCCTACGTCGCGGACGAGCTCGTCGAAGTCTCGCAAGCGCAGTGCGAGGCATACTACGAGGCGGCAAACGAACTTTACGATATGTTTGTCTCCGCCGCGCAGCACGTCATAGACAACAACCTTTTCCATGAAATCGGCATTCCGTTTAATCTTGTGGATATCATCAAAGACAGCTGGGAAAACGACGTGCACTGGCACCTTTACGGGCGTTTTGATTTCGCGGGCGGACTAGACGGAGCGCCTATCAAGCTCCTCGAGTTCAACGCCGACACGCCGACTTCGGTCTTTGAAACCTCGGTAATACAATGGGCGGCGCTAAAACAAAACGGCATGGACGAGGACGCGCAGTTCAACGACCTCTACGCGGGACTCGTGGAAAACTTCCGCCGCCTTGTCACGCTAGAAGACGACACAAGCGGATTCGAGGGCTCTTACGAGGGCTGGAAAATCCTATTTAGCAGTATTGCGGGTAGCGACGAAGACGAACAAACCGTAAAATATTTGCAAGCCGCCGCCACCGAAGCCGGCTTCGCGACAAATTTCGCGTTTGTGGACGAGGTCGAGTTTAGCGACGAAGAGGGCGTATTTTTTGAGGGCGAAAACTACGAATACTGGTTCAAACTCGTGCCGTGGGAAGATATAGCGGTCGCGGAAGGCGAGCTCGCGCTCATTCTCACAAACATCGTGCGAAACCAAAAAGCCATCATTCTAAACCCCGCCTACACCCTACTTTTCCAAAGCAAGGGCATAATGAAGGTCTTGTGGGATCTCTACCCAAATCACCCGCTACTTTTGGAAAGCTCTTTCACGCCTATAGAAGGCAAAAAACAAGTCCGCAAACCGTTTTTGGCTCGCGAGGGGGCGAACGTAAGCGTCATCGGCGCGGACGGCGCTACGCTAGCCCAAAACGGCGGCGACTACGCAAACGGCAAATTTCTCTATCAAGAACATGTGGAGCTTCCTAGCGACGAGAGAGGCGAAAAATACCAAGCGGGCGTGTTCTTCGCGTTCGAGGGTTGCGCGCTAGGATTTCGCAAAGGCGGCGAGATTATCGACAATTATTCCAAATTCGTGGGACACGTCATCAAGTGAAAATCCTAGTCGGGATTAGCGGCGCGAGCGGCGCGCATTTGGGCTTTAAACTTGCGGCGGCTATTTCAAATTTGACTTCGCAGGACGGCAAAGCCGCTCTTTGCGACGGGGGCACATTCGCGCCCCTCGACCCCTCTAAAGTTATGCGTCCGACTTCGCGGACTGAATTTAGCGGTTCAAATTTGAATAGCGTGCAAGTGGGCGTCATCATCACCGAGGGCGCGCGCGAAGTTTTAGCGAGCGAGAATGGTTTCAAATTTGAACTAAATATTTCAAATTTGAATAAATATTTCAAATTTGATTTGAGCGAGGATATTCAAATTTGGAACGCTCCTGAGATATCCGCTCCGCCCGCGAGCGGTTCGGCGCTTTTTGACGCGCTCGTCGTCGCGCCTTGTAGCGCGAATACTCTAGCCAAAATCGCCTGCGGCCTGAGCGACAATCTGCTGACGCGAGCGGCGGCGGTGATGATGAAGGAGCGCCGCAAGCTCATCCTAGCCGTGCGCGAAACCCCGCTCTCCCCTATCGCTCTTCGCCAAATGGCGGATCTCTCGGCGCTTGGCGTCGTCATCGCTCCGCCCGCGATGGGCTATTATCACGCGCCCCAAACCCTCGCCCAGATGGAAGATTTCATCATCGGCAAGTGGCTCGACGCGCTAGGCCTGGGGCACAATCTATTCGCTCGCTGGGGCGAAACTCAAATTTGAAAGGCGAAAATGGACGTAAAACTACTAAATCACACACCGCTTTGGGTTTGCTCGAACGCAATTCGCACGTGCTGGCAAAGCTTTGATAAAAGTGATAACGGCGGCGAAAAAGACCTCGCGCTAATAGACCGCGTCGGTAATCAATTCAAACACTCTTCCACGCTCGAGCACCTTTATTATAACTTTTACATTAGCGGCGTCTCGCGCGCTCTGCTCCAAGAGCTCGCCCGCCATCGCATCGCGAGTCTTAGCGTCAAATCCACGCGCTACACTCTCAAAGAACTTCGCGGCGAAGAGCCTTTCCGCGCCGGAGACTTTGACAACGCGAGCCGCTACATCGTGCTAACAGGAGACTCGGACGTCGATAACGCTAGCATCGCCGCGCTAGAAAATTTGCGCCAAATCCTAAGCGGCGGCAAGAGCCTAGATATCGCCAAATACTGCTTGCCCGAATGCTACAAAACGGAACTTAGCTGGAGCATAAACGCTAGAAGTCTCCAAAACTTCCTCTCTCTTCGCAGCTCCAAAGCCGCGCTCTGGGAGATACGCAATCTCGCAAACGCGGTGTTTGAGGCGTTGCCAGAAGAACATCAATTTATATTTAAAGATTGTATGGCAAAAACGGAAGCGTGATTCAAATTTGAATAAATTCAACTATCTCGCCCGCTTTCAGCCCATCCGCGCGATTTTGCGGGCAGACGAGCAATACCGCGTTTTTATTCAAATTTGAAATAATCGCCGAACTACCGCGCTTCATGCCCTGCGTGCTGATTTTGAGCGTGCCGTTTTCATTGACGAGCGTCGCCGCGCTACACTCTTCAAACGGCGATTTTTTGGCATAATCGTTTGCCAAAACGGCTTTGAAGCGGTAGCCGCGCCCCGTGCCCAGCATGGCGGCGAGAAACTCGCGAAAATACAGCAAAAACGTTACCGCTGACGAATATGCAAATCCCGGAAGCGCGAAAATAAATTTTCCTTCCATTTTCGCGACTTTGATATGGCGACCCGGCTTGATGGCGGCTTTGTCTACGAGCAGTTCGCCGCGAGACTTCACGAAATCTCGCATAAAATCAAAATCCCCCACGCTCACCCCGCCCGTGGTAACTAGAAAATCGCAGCTCGCGATTGCGCCCTCGATCGCTTCTTTTAGCGCCGTCACGTTATCCGCGACCACCGGAAGCATGAGCGCCTCGCAGCCAAGAGAGCGCACGAGCGTTGCGATGGCGACGTTGTTTGAGCTGTAAATTTGAGATTTTCGCGACTTCCTAGCACCTAGATCGCAAATCTCGCTACCAGTGCTAAGAATCCCGACTCTTGGGCGCGCGAGCACGTCTATCCAACTAAGACCGAGTTCGGCGAGCAAAGCGATTTCGCTAAATCCAAGCTCCGCGCCCCTACTCAAAAGTAGTTCGCCTTCTTCGTAGCTTTCTCCCACCGCTCGCACCGCAAATCCCGCGCTCACGGGCTTATCCACCCATATTCCGTCGCCCTCTGCGGTAACGTTTTCTATGGGCAAAAGCGTGTCCGCGCCCTCGCTCATAAGCGAGCCGGTGAAAGTCTTAACGCACTCCCCCGCGCCCACGGCTACGCTTGGTTCGCTACCTGCCGGGAGCGCGCCCACTACTTTTAACATCGCGCCTTCTTTTAGGTCCGCGGCCTTGCACGCATAGCCGTCCATACTCGCCGTGGCAAACTCGGGACAAGCCGCCTCGGCTCTCACGTCGACTGCTAAAACTCGTCCAAAAGCCCCCGATAACGGCACGCGCTCTTTTACACGCCACTTAGGAACTGCTTTTAACATATTTTTCAGTGTTTCATCATAGCTCAAAAACATATCTACCCCTTATTTCCTTGCTTTCAAATTTGAACTTAATTTCGCGGAATTAAAATATAATATCTCCCGCGCGAGTTCATCTTCCCCGCTTGCTTTAACGCCTCTTCTCCATGTCCCCAAAAATAATCGCCTCTAATCGCACCCTTAATCGCTCCGCCTGTGTCTTGGGCCGCGACTAGTTTGCGAAGAGGCTCGCCCGAAGGAGCGGTTGTGTCTAGCCACATTATCGCGCCTAGCGGGATAAAACGCTCGTCTACCGCCAAACTGCGCCCGGCTACGAGCGTCGCGCCTAGGGCACCC
>ONQI01000027.1 GCA_900319915.1 uncultured Campylobacter sp. | reverse complement strand
TACAAAGGGCGCGAAAAATGAATAAAGTCATCAGAGGTCGCGCTAGCGGCGTGGCTCTTCATACGGTCGAAATCGCCGCCCGCTCCGCGCGAGCTAGACGCCTCGAGAGATACTCTTTCAAACTTGGAACACATTCTTTTACTCTTACTCGCGAGCTAATTTTGCCTAAGCGCGCGAGTATGGACGAGCCGCCGTTTTTACGCGATGGCGACGAAATAGCTGTGCTTTGGACGAGTCAAAAGGGCGAGTTTTTTGACGTGAAAAACGCCGTGAATATCACGACCGGTGAGAAATTTTCGCGCGGGCGGACCCTGATGGCTTGCGAAGGCGCTTTTGGCGTGCTTTGCGCGGTTTTAGCCTTGACGTTAGCCGGATTTTTTGCGTGGAAAAAGTTTGATGAAAGTGGCTTTAACTTGATTTTTGGCGAATTTTTTGGCGCGGAGTTTAGCGGTGTTACAAGTATCGTTGGCGGTTATGTTTTGCCTGCGATTTTGACGCTTATATCGGTGGTTATTTTTCGCCACAAATACCATCGTGAAATCGGTCTTTGGGCGCTTAGAAAAATCGCTCGCAAAGATGGTCGCATCAACCTCGACGCGCCGCATATTCGCGATTTGGGCGGGAGCGAGCAATGAGGAGTATTTGTCTTGCGCTAACCTTAGCCGTGGCGTGCTGCGCTTCAAATCTCGAGCCAAGCAACGCGCGCGTCGATTTGTTTATAGGCGGCGACAGGTTTTATTTGCCGCTTGAAAATCCTCGCGGCTATATCGCGCACATACCCATGGCTAGGGGTGCGGATTTTAGCGCGGACGATTCGCGCGTGAGCGTCAAAAAAACCAAAAACGGTTTTGAAGTGCGCTATGACGGAGCGGCGCTTACCTTGCTCTCGCCCGAATACGTCGAGTATTCAAATTTGAGCTTTGAGCCCGTCGCCAAGCTAGACGGCGAGGAAGTGCAAATCACGCCGAGTTCGGTCGTAGCGGCGCGCGAGAGCATAGAAATCATGCCAAAAGAAGGCGTGAGGGTAAACGTCATCGGTTATAGTTCAAATTTGAAAAACGAGTCGGGCGTGCGTATCGCTCTTGGCGAGCTGGACGCACGTTTTGCGGTAGATAGAGACGGCAAGATTTTTCGCGTGGAGTTTTACGAAGAGGGCGCGCGCAAGTATATCGGCATGTTCCTCGTAGATTTTAGCTCCAAACCTCAAAACATTCCCGAGCTCGAACTAGGAAAACAAGAAGCCGCCACGCCAAAACTAGTCGCAAAATCAAGCGAACCCATTTCGCTTCGGCTCACTCTGAACTCAAACGCCGAAGTAAAGATGCGAAAAAGCGGCGAGGACGCGGGAAGGGGAAAAGCGGCCTTGATTATGTTTTTTAGCGAGGATTGCAAGCCCTGCGTCGCGCAGGCTAAGTTGCTAGAACTTTTACGCGAGAAATACCAAGAACATTTGCGAGTCGCGAGCGTAACCGTGGGCGACGAAAATGGACGGGCGTTAGCCAAAATGGTTTGCGGAGCCGAAAATCTGCCTTATATTTTGCTCGTCGATTCGCGCGGCGAACTGATAAAAGACTATTCCGGTCTCGTGCCCGTAGAAATGCTAGAATACGACGTAAAAACGTTGCTAAATTAATTCAAATTTGAAGTTGGCGGTCATTGCGAGCGAATGAAATGGGCGCGACTTTGGCTTGCGGTTGCGAGCGAAGCGAAGCAAAATCTCGCGCTTAATTCAAATTTGAAAGTAATTCGAGGACGAAATGACTTCGTTGCGATGCTCCTTGCAATGACGAAATGGGTTCAAATTTGAAATGGGGCGCAAAAAAATCCATTGAATTTACGCTCGCGGTAGCAAGTAAATCACTTTAGAGGGGTGCAGCGGTAATTCTTTGCGGCTCCGCAAAGGCGAGCTTGGCTCGCCTGCGAAATCATCAAATCTTTTGATAATACGTGGTGCTAAAATCAACCACTTTGCGGAAAATCTCGCTACTTGGGATGATGTCGGCCTTGCCCGCGTAGAAGCGACCCTCGGGTTTAAGCAACTTGTGGAAGCGCTCTATACTCATCGCTCTGTGGTATTCGTCAAAGTAAATAAGCATGTTGCGCGAGAGGATGACGTCAAACGTGCCGAGCTTGAAAATATTATCGTCGAAGATGTTTTCGATTTGGAAGCTAATCATCGGCAAAAGCTCTTTTTTGATTTTGTAAAAGTCGCCGTCCTCGGTAAAGAACGTGCTGACTTGTGCCGGCGTGACGTTTTGGAGCGAACGCTTGGAGTAGCGGCCTTCTTGGCATTTTTTGATGACGTCGGAGTTGATGTCGATACCGATGATTTTGAGGCGATAGCGGTCGATGCCCATGCCTTTGGCGATAATGCCTAGCGTATATGCCTCCTCGCCGCTACTGCACGGCGCGCAAAGTATGCGAATAGGACCGTCGATGGTATTGGCGTATTGCATGACGGCTTCTAGTTGTTGACGCTCTCTTAGGAAATAGGTTTCGTTGATGGTGACGAGGTTGATAAGCTCTTGTTTATAAATACGGTTTTTACCGACCTTATCTATCATTTCATCGACGCTCTCGAAATTATGGCTGTTGCAAAAATCGGTGATTTTGCCTTTGATGATGTCGCGCTTACTACTGAGGTCGTTACCGCAGATTTTTTTGATGAAGTCGAGCAAATTTCTCATTGCTTCTTCGTTGAATGTAATGTTATTCATTGATAAACCTTTCTATTTTTGCTTTGATGTCCTTAATGCCGCCCATATCGAGTCTTGGATTAAGCTCCTTGGCGCGTTTTGGCATACCGTAGACGACGCAATCGCGTTCGTTTTCGCCTATACACTGCGCGCCCGCCTTGTATAGTTCGTGAAGTCCCTTCGCGCCGTCGTCGCCTATGCCCGTCATCAGCACCGCAAGCACGCTTGTAAAGCCGCACGCGGTAAGAGCCGAACTAAAAAGCATATTCACGTTTGGATTAAAAATCGTGGGGATTCCGCTTTCATCGGGCATCGCGGCGAGCGTGCGATTCGGCAAAATTAGCGTATTTTTGGCACAAATGTAAATTTTATTTCCCAAGATCGTCTTTTTGTCGAGTAATTCGACGTCGGCTTTGACGTCTTGATTGAATTGATTTACAAAGCTGTTCATAAAAAACACGCTCATATGCTGTGCCACAACAATAGACGCAGACGCCGGCAAAACGACGTCACAAAGAATTTCTTTGAGTTGTCCCGGACCTCCTGTCGAAGAGCCGATCAAAACTAACTTTCTATTCAAATTTGAAACTCCGTTTCTTATTTGCTAGTGCTTATGATAGCATATTTTACCTTAAATTTATGAGTAATCTTATATAATGACGTTCAAATTTGAATTAGGAATTAGTTTTGGGCAAGATTTCAATGGCGGTTGTCGAAACGAGCAACGTTTTTGACGATCTCAAAGCGACTGCAAGCGCGGCAAACGTCGATATAGAAAACGTCGACGTGGAAGTGCTCGCCATCAACGCTTCTTACAAAATTGGTAGCGACGAAGTCAAAAAAACGCAGGATTTAAGTATTTTTAACGACGACGCGCTTTTTGGGAATCCAGAACTCGCAATCAAAGAAGATTTTAAAGTTCAATTTAGCGAAAAAGACGCCGCGGCGGTTCGTAACATGCCTCGTATCTCGATAGGCACAAACAAGGCTATTACTAAAATTGTCGCCAAAATTTTCGCAGATAACGCGATAAACTATACAGATGATTTCGCTCAAAATTTAATCAACGAAATTAATAAAAAGCTCCTTAGATATGGCATTCTTATCGGCATTCGCAATGAAACGATGCTAAAAGGCGTAAACAAAGTCGCCTCTTCGCTTCGTATAAACGGCACGTTAGAGAACGATTTTACTTTCGATGTGGCCGTAGGTATTGATCCTGTACCATCGGTAGACGACGAACTCATTTATCACTACAAGATCAAAAATCACAAAGAAGATGAAAAAGCCGCTTTTATTCAGGCGGTTAGCGCGGGTGAGACTATTATCGAATATCGCAAACCAAAACAAGGCCGCGCAGGACGCAATCTCAGGGGTGAAGTAATCAAAGTCGCCGAGGCTAAAACCGCAAATCACAAAGAAATACAAATTGGCGAAAATATCGACAAAGTCGAGGACGAGGACGGTGTAAAATATATCGCCAAAATCTCGGGCTACGTAGCGGAAGAGGGCGATAAATACGACGTCAAAGAAGAGCTCGACCTTAACGAAATCAGTCTCAAATCCACAGGTTCGATTAATGCCGGATTGGATTCGGACGTTACTATCAACGTCAAAGAAAGCGACGCGCTCAAAGACGCTATCGGCGCGGGCATGGTCGTAGAGACCTCTACGCTAAACGTCGAGGGAAATATCGCCCAAAGCGCGAAAGTGCGCGCCAAAACAGTTACTATAGGCGGTCAAACCCATGCCAAATCTTACGTCGAGGCCGATAA
Organism: uncultured Campylobacter sp.; assembly: GCA_900319915.1. Taxonomy (GTDB): domain Bacteria; phylum Campylobacterota; class Campylobacteria; order Campylobacterales; family Campylobacteraceae; genus Campylobacter. The sequence continues at coordinate 686 of ONQI01000027.1, read as the reverse complement.
CGCCACTATCGCCACGCACCTTGGCACCCTAAAATGCGTCGAGGGCAATATCAAGCGCATCGAAGGCGGCGAAGTCATCGGCAAAATCGTGAACGTCGATAGTGTCGTGGGCGGAAAAATCATCGCCGAGGAAGTCCACATCAATAATCTCTTTTCAAACTCGACAATCATCGCCGCCAAACTCATAGAGATTTCGTCCGTCAAAGGCACCGGAAACAAACTCGTTATCGACGTGCGCGAAATTCCCGACTATAAAGTCAAATTTGAAACGTATTTCGACGAAATGAAAAACCTCGAAAAAACCACGAAAATTATGATGCGCGAACTCGAAGACAAACGCGCCGTCATCGACTCCAATGCCGAATCTGTCGCTTCGATTAAAGAGCGTATAGAAGAACTCTATAGCAAAAATCAAGAGCCTCCGGTAACTTTTTTAGCTAAACTCAAAGATTACCAAACCTTAGTGCACGAGTATAACTCGCTTGTTAAGGAATTCCGCTCCAAAAAAGATCGTTTGTTATTTCTCTCAAAGAATCTAAAAGAGATGCAAAACGTCATCTTTGAAGCAAAAATTATTTGTCGCAGTCGCTGGAAAGAACTAAACGAGATTAGATTTAAACTGCTCGAACCAAAGCGCGACGTGATTTACAGCACTCGCGAGAATGAATTTTCGCGCGTTTTGACGC
>ONQI01000054.1 GCA_900319915.1 uncultured Campylobacter sp. | reverse complement strand
GGCGGATTTTTTGACCTTTTGCGACTTCGACGATGACTGGAATCATAGAAAATGCAGTGTGACCGGTACCCGCAAGCAAAGTAAGGCAGTAAGTAACCGTAGGAGCTAGATAGTTGATGTATTTAGGGTTTGCGCGGAGGATTTTTTCAGCGACTTGAACCAAATAATCAAGACCGCGAGAGACTTGAAGCGCGGTGATGCACGCGATTACCGACGCGATGATGAGGATAACGTCCCAAGGCACTTGACCCGCTTTGAGGCCTAGACCGAGAGTCAAAATGACAACGCCGAGACCGCCGGTGTAGCCGATAGCCATACCACCTAAGCGGACGCCAAGGAAGATCGCGCCAAGAAGCACGATAATCTCTAAGATTAGACTAATGTCCATTGTTTGTCCTTTTAATAAAGGTTTAAGCATTTCAAATTTGAAACTTAGTTCAAATTTGAAGCGCTCGTGCCTGAAAATTTTGTCCTAAATATTCAAATTTGAATGATTCAAATTTGAAACGTCAAAGGGGGCTTTCGCCCCCTGTCCGCGATTATTTTTTGAATTGCGCTTTGTCTTCTGCCGTCATGTGTGGTTTGAGAAGATTATCAGGGCGCAAAATATCGTCGATTTGCTCTTTTGTTAGCAAGTTGCGCTCGATTGCGATATCTACGACGCTCTTGCCTGTGTTGAGAGACTCTTTGGCGATTGAAGCGCTATTTTCGTAACCGATATAAGGGTTAAACGCCGTAACGATGCCGATTGAGTTGTAGACGTATTCTCTGCAGCGATCTTCGTTGGCTGTGATACCGTCGACGCATTTTGTCGCGAGTGTGCGACAAGCGCGTTTGAGGCGAGAAATCGAAGTAAACAGGCTGTAAGCTACGACAGGCTCGAATACGTTTAGTTGGAGTTGTCCGCCTTCGCAAGCCAAAGTTACGGTTACGTCGCTACCGATGACGTCGAAGCATACTTGGTTGACGACTTCTGGGATGACCGGATTTACTTTGCCCGGCATGATAGAAGAGCCCGGTTGCATTTTTGGAAGGTTGATTTCGTTAAGACCGCATTTAGGACCGCTTCCAAGAAGGCGAAGGTCGTTGCAGACTTTGCTTAGTTTTGTAGCCACGCGTTTAAGAACGCCGCTGATTTGGACGTATGCGCCCGTGTCTTGAGTGGCTTCGATGAGGTCGCCGGCGGTGATGAATGGACGTCCGGTTACTTCTTGGAGTTTTTTCTCGACTACTTTTGGATAGCGAGGGTCTGTGTTGATACCGGTACCGATAGCGGTGCCACCTAGGTTGATTTCGCGGACTAGATTTCTAGCCTCGCCGACTCTTTCGATGTCTTCACCGATCATTACGGCGAAAGTTTTAAACTCTTGGCCAAGAGTCATAGGAACGGCGTCTTGGAGTTGGGTGCGTCCCATTTTGAGCACGTCTTTGAATTCTTTTGCTTTTTTCTCAAAGCTGTCTTTGATGACTCTCATCGCGTCCATGAGTTCGCTTAGGCGCTCAAATAAAGCGATACGAATCGCGGTAGGATACGCGTCGTTTGTGCTTTGGCTGAGGTTTACGTGGTCGTTAGGGTGGCAGTACTTGTATTCGCCTTTTTCGTGACCGAGTATTTCAAGAGCTAGATTCGCGATAACTTCGTTCGCGTTCATGTTGGTGCTAGTGCCCGCGCCGCCTTGAATCATATCGACGACAAATTGGTCGTTGTATTTGCCGCTCATGACTTTGTCGCAAGCTTCGCAAATGGCGTTTTTAAGCTTTTCGTCAAGCAAACCAAGCTCGTTGTTTGCAAGCGCGGCGGCTTTTTTGACTTGTGCTAGTGCGACGATGAAATTAGGGAAGTCGCGAAGCCTTTCGTGTGTGATGTCGAAGTTTTCGACCGCACGGAAAGTTTGCACTCCGTAATATACGTCGTCGGCGATTTCAAGTTCGCCGATGAAGTCGTGTTCTTTTCTCTTACCCATAATGTTCTCCTTGTAGAAAAGTTATGAGCGCATTGTATTTCTATTTACATAAAATTAACCTTAAATTATAAATTTATTGTTAAAAAGCCCGAAAAAACAGCATTTGCAAACGAAGTAAAAATGAATTTTAAATGGTAGCCCAACCCTACGCTAAAAAATAAAATTACAAAACTATTACAAAGTAATCCGGGGCTTAAATTAACGGCGTTATGAGCGGGGTCGATAATTCAAATTTGAACGTTTATGGAGCGAATGGGGTTAGTTCAAATTTGAATATTCAAATTTGAAATCTCGCCGCGTATTATTTTCTAAATGATTCAAAAGGAAATAATATAATGCAAAATAGAATGGTATTCTACAAGATTATCTTAACAAAACGGCGCTAAAACAAGGGAAGACCGTCGCAAGCAATATGACGTGGGAGGCATAATAACCCCAAAAGAAGCGGATATTGCTATGGGGAAAGGCAAAATAGAAAAAAAATGCTAAAGATATAACAGGAAGAGAGGAACTCCCCATTCCTAACGAGCTAAATTTTTCGAGCGAGCAAGCAAGACTAAAAGCAGAAGCAGACTTAAAAGGGCAAGACACAAAAAGCAAAGCGTTAAAGCAAAAGATGTCAATCAAGTGAGAGTTGGTGGCGGAACGGCGTTTAGGGATAAAATGTAAAAAAGAGCATATCTATACTCACTATAGAGTATAGATATGCTAGATACTAAAATGCTCCGCTATTGCACCATACATTGTAAGCTATATATGATACCAAGATAAGTGCAAAAGAATACCATATCAAATTTCTATTGCTTTTAATATAATTTAAAATATTTATTTCTTGTTCCAAATTTAGTTTCTTTTTTACAACAGCCAAATTGTCTTCGGAATCCAGTAGTCTTATCTTGCCGTAAAATGGAGTCCTAATAATATCTATATTATAATCATTTTCGATTGTAGTGTCTATTATAAAATCTTTTTTTGCCAAAGCGTTGATAATTATAGTATTCGCGTTTCTACAATCTTCATTGACAAATATTTTATTTAGTTTATTTGCTGGTATATAAATATCATCATTTTTTAATTGTTTATTGATATAATTATTACAAATCATTTTATTCATATTATTTCTCATTTTTTAAAATTTATCGTGGTATATATTTTCAAGACGCGCAAAATGCTTAGGATCTGTAACGGTATTGTCTTCAAAACTAACATTATTACCATTTTCCATATCCAAAAGATCATCATAATCATTAGTGTCTTCTATGTTTTTAGGGCTTTTTAATATTGCTCCATTCCACAATTTCACGTCTTTCTTCAAAATATAAAGCGTATAAGTATCAAAAATTGCTTGCTTCTTCGCTTTCTCAAACCCGCCCTTTTCATCGCAAGCATCGCAAAATTCCTTGATTTGCTTCTTAATAGGGCAATCGCTATTCATTATAGCGTTTAGTATTTCTTCGGCTTTCTCCTCGCTCACTTCAAATTTGAAATCCTCCGTTATCACTCTTGCTTCCGCGTTTACCGCCTTGGCTTTGACTGATTGCGCCATATCGCGAGTAAGTAGCGTGAAGCCTTAATCTTTGGCTATTTCGATAATCTTGCTATCGTTAATATCGCGCGTTTTGTAGCGGTTTCGCACGATAACCCGTAACTTCCACGCCGTCGATGTCGTAAGCGGTAGCGAAATCTCCCTCGGGCGTTTCAAATTTGACTTCTTTATTTTGCGCGTTCCCCATTTTGCGGAAAAACTCTCTGGCGTTGTAGCCTTTTTCTTTGTTTTCATCATTCTTGTGTCCCTCTAGTTCTTGGAGCACGATGTCTGTGAGAAATATCTTATCGCCGGTATCTATAAGGTCGCTTAGTCTATCGCCGTAATCAAGAACGATACTGGTATCTAGTAAGTAATTCATAGGTGTCCTTTCTGTTTTTTTATTTGTATTCTAGCATTTTATAGAAGCGAAATCAAGATAGTTTGCTTAAAACAACTCGCTATAAGAACCGACCGTGGCTAGAAATAGCTCTAAAATATTTTCGTTAATCCTATATATTAAAACCAAATCGGGCTTTATGTGGCAATCTCTATATTTGCGCCCGAGTCATGGTATTATTATCTCGCTTTTAGATCCGTTTACGCTGTGATAAATCGTCGTGTGGTACTTGAACGAGAAATATTTTAGCAACAGTCTTTGCAACGTCGGCTCGGAGCTTGGGTAAAACCACGCATTATTCGTAACGGC
>ONQI01000053.1 GCA_900319915.1 uncultured Campylobacter sp. | reverse complement strand
TACGCGCGGCGGTAGTTCAGCTGGTTAGAATATCGGCCTGTCACGTCGGAGGTCACGGGTTCGAGCCCCGTTCGCCGCGCCATTTTTTGTGTGCCTCGTTAGCTCAGCTGGTAGAGCATGTCACTCTTAATGATGGGGTCGTAGGTTCGATCCCTACACGGGGCACCAGCTACTTGTCATTGTTGGCCCCTTCGTCTAGCGGTTAGGACACCAGCCTCTCACGTTGGTAACATGAGTTCGAGTCTCATAGGGGTCACCATTTTTTTAAGTTTAAATCATCTTACAAACTCAAATTTCACAGGTTCGGCGGCAAAATATTCCTTCCATAACTCGTAAAAAATCTCTTTGGCACGCCCGCTTGAAACGCGTGGGTGTTCCCCGCCGTCTTTGCCGCTATAACGATAGGTCGCTGTGCCGTTTTTATCATAATTTACCCACGCTTCTTCCATGATTGTGAGTCGCTCGTCCAAGAGAGCGTATTTTTTCACCCAGTGATTGCCGGCGGAGTAGATTTTTCCGGCCTTTGTCGCCAATGGATACGCCGTGCCGCCGCTTTCTACTTCGCCGATTTTTGTCGGCGCGCCCTTGACGTAAATAAACGCTTCCGCGTCTATCGCAAATCTCGCGCCACCTGCGTCAAAAGTCCCGCTCGCCACCAAAAGCGCGTCCTTTTCGCCGACGCGCGCGTTCGCGTAGCCCATGCCTTTGGCAAGGCGTTTATCCACGATTTGAGTAAACGTATCGCAGCCTTGGATGTTTATTCTGTCGCGCTTGGCGTTCAAATTTGAATTATTTTTGACGCGAGTAAATTTTAGTTTCACTCCGTCATAGTCTAGTGCTAGTCTCGAGCCGTCCGTCACGTATGCGTAGTCCGCGATTTTGCGCTCGTTCCACGTCGCGCCTACGCAGTCTTGCAGACATAGTTCGCCCGTGCCGTTCGCGTCTAGCCGCAACGTCCGCGCCGCGCAAACTCGCTCACCCTCTATCTCCTCGCAGTCCTCGTGCGTCCAAAATCCTACCGCCAAGTTCAAATTTGAATTTAAATTTGAACTATTCGCCGCGCTACCCGCCAAAATCGCTCCTGCTAAAACCGCGCTCCAAAATCTCATTTCGCGCCGCCTTCGCGCCCGTAAAAATCGCAAAATTCTCGCAAAAAGCACTCCTCGCATTTGGGCTTTCTCGCCTCGCAAATAAGCCGCCCAAACCAAATCATCGCCTGATGTAGCCTCGCTAGGTCGGTGCGAAATAGCGCGGTGAGCTCTTCGTCCGTACCCGCAGGAGTCTTTGCCGTAGCTAGTCCAAGCCTATGCGCCACGCGAAAAACGTGCGTATCCACCGCCATCACGTTCGCGCCCTTAGCCTCGATGAGCACGACGTGCGCGGTCTTTTGACCGACTCCGGGCAAGGCGAGCAGGGCTTTTTCATCGAGGGGCACCTCGCCGCCGTGGCGTTCCACCACGAGCCGCGCCATTTTGACGAGATTTTCTGCTTTGGCGTTAAAAAAACTGCAACTGTGAATAATCTCCGCTACCGACGCGGGGCGAGCGCGTGCTAGATCACGTACGCTCGGATAGGTCTCAAAAAGCGCCGGAGTAATGAGATTGACGCGTTTATCGGTGCACTGAGCGGAGAGCATGACGCTCACGATGAGTTCGTAATTGCTCGCGAATCTTAGTTCGCTTTTCGCGTCCGCGAAACGCTCCAAAAATAGTTTTTTGATTTTAGCTAGGTCTTTTTTGTTTTTCAAATTCGAATCCTTTGGCACAATTATAGCGAAATTTGCGTTCAAATTTGAATAATCCTTAAAAAATCATAAATTTAAGGTCTTGCAAAAAAAAAAAATAAAATGGTATCATTACAGGGATAATTTAAATTTGAAAAAGGATTTTTTTGCAATACGACTCAAACGCGATATTTTACAAATTTCGTCATCTTGACGATACGAGCAATTTTATGGCGTTTAAGGCTTTATATAATTGCGAAGGCACGAAAAATAACCGTTTCAAACAAATTTTGCAAACTTCGTTATTACACGCTTCTAAAATAACAACTTTAAACGATATAGAAGAAGGAACCTATAATTTTGTGATAAATGATACCGCAAGTATCGCGCAAGATACCGAAGAAATTTGGAATTTGAAAAACAAAAGGTATATTTGTTCTTTTTCTCGCAGTAGCGAAAATTTTCAAGAAGATTTGCTTTGGGCGCATTATGCGAATGAATTTCGCGGTGTGAGAATTGATTTTACCATAGCCGAAGAAAATTCAAGCGACGTTAGAAAAGTCAATTATGAAAGTTTGGGAACCTATGAAAATATCAATTTAGCCAAACAAAACATAAATACGATTATGCTCCATAAAAATAAATGTTGGGAATATGAAAACGAATATAGAGCGTTATTGAATGAAAAAACTTTTCCTATAAAAATAAAACAAATCGTTTTAGGCAAAAGAATTTGTAACATAACGCTTTTTACAAAGCCCGATGAAAAAGAACGTATTTTAAATAGAGTTCGTAATATAGCCAAACTTTTCAGAAAAACTTTGGCAGACTCAAATAAATATGACGAAATACCAAAAATTTATGCATATAAGCTAATGTATTCAAACGAACTTTTCGAGGTAAATTAAATCTTTTTGAGGAATAAAAATGAATAAATTTGTATCTTTTACCGCCGTGGGTGCGGTAGCGATAAGTTTAGGCGGTTGCGCGGGGCTAATGCAGCCTAGCGTTCAGAAAATAGACGAGGAAGAAGCGTTTAAATACGAAAAACAATATCTCGCCGAATGGGAACAACTCAAAGCGCGAATCGCGAATTTAGAGCCAAACGTCAGATACGTCCAACCAAAAAATAAAAAGCAAGCGTGCAAAGTGTATGTAGCTATAGAACCGAACGATGATAAAACCGCAAAATCTGATTATGAATTGTTTTGGGACGGAGAATGTAAGGACGGCTATGCAAGCGGAATAGGCAGAGAAATAGAGCATACCGCTGCTACGGATTTGCAACAAATCGGCTTTTACGAGGGCGGCAAAGCGGTGGATTATTGCGTTATGATAGATAAACCAAACGGTATGACGATAGAAGGCGAATGTCATTATGGCTTTGATAAAGCGAACCACGGCGCGAAAATGACCGTTCAAGAAACGGCTACGGATATAAATATCGCCTATCAAACAGGTTCTTTCGGCTCGAAAAACGAACCGGCAAAATTTATGAATACTTGGGCG
>ONQI01000163.1 GCA_900319915.1 uncultured Campylobacter sp. | reverse complement strand
CGCGTCGAATTCGCCGCCGTGGCAAGCGCATTTGAATAGCATTTCGCTTGGTTTCCAGCTAGGAATACAGCCAAGGTGAGTGCAAAGTCCTATCGCGACCATGTATTTGTCGTTACCGACGACTACGTCACGAGCCTCGTTAGGCTTCATTTGATCGTTTTTCTTCAAGATGAAAATCGGCTTTTTGCGCCATTCGACTTGACGAAATTCGCCCGGTTGCATAGGGCTAAGATCTACGGTTGTAAAACCTGCGGCTTTGACGCTAGGAAGCGGATCCCATGACTTTTTCATACCGCCAAGCGCAAGTAAGCCGCCGACTGCCGCGACGCCGCCGAACATAAGTCCGATGAAATCGCGTCTTTGATTTTCAACAGCCATTTCTGTCCTTTCGTGTGATTTTGAAATTTGAAATGTCGAAATTATAACGATTTAATATAAAATTATTTTTAATAATACAAAAATTGTCTTGTTATAAATAAAAAATTTTACTAATTTTATTTTTTAAGCGCAAATTTAATTGTCGCTACGCAAAGCGCGATTTTAGGATATTCAGGATGATTTCCGAACAGCGAAAAAAGTGCGGAAATATTCAAATTTGAAATTAAAGTCTAGGAATTATAATCTTTTATTTTGGATAAATTAAATTTGAATCTTCGAGCGCTTCGAGGCGTCGTAGCTTCAACGATTTATCCGTTTACTCTCCTTTTAACTAACGTTTACTTTGCATTATTATATCGTTTAAAAATTAAGAAAAGTTAAATTTGAGCGCAAAAACGCTCAAATTTGAATTATTTTTGGAATTGTTTGATGGCGATGTGCAGTATATCGATTGCCGCGGGCGTGATACCGCTGATATTTGAAGCGGCGGCGAGAGTAGGGGGATTAAAAGTATTTAGTTTTTCGACTACTTCGTTGCTAAGTCCGCTAATAGCGCTAAAATCAAGCTCTGCCGGGATTTTGATTTCTAGCATGTTTTTGAGCTTTTCTACCTCGGCGCGCTCTTGCTCTATATAATAATGATATTTGGCTTGGGTGAGAATTTGGCGCAGACTATCCTCGTCCAAAGCGTCAAAAAATCCGTCTAATTTGCGTAATTTCTCTACCGTGAAGCTTTTACGCGCGACGATTTTTTGGAGTGGGACGTTTTGGCTGATAATATCCTCGTCAAGCTCCGCTAAAAACGCGAGATTTTCTTTGCTTGGCGTAAGGACGCGCGAGAGCAAAATATCTATGCCGCGATTCAAATTTGAACGAATTCGCTCGCTTTCTTCGTAGGCGTCTTGCGGTAAAAGCCCGATTTTGCGGCCATACGCGCTTAGGCGGAGGTTGGCGTTGTCCTCGCGCAAGAGTAGGCGAAACTCCGCGCGGCTTGTAAACATGCGATACGGCTCTCTCGTGCCTTTGGTGACCAAATCGTCGATAAGCACGCCTATGTAAGCTTCGTCGCGACGAAGTATCAGAGGCTCTTCCCCGCGCCATGCGAGAGCCGCGTTGATACCTGCCATTAGCCCTTGCGCGGCGGCTTCTTCGTAGCCCGTGGTGCCGTTGATTTGACCGCCTAGAAATAATCCTTTGATTTTTTTGGTTTCTAGGCTGTGTTTGAGCTCTGTGGGCTCGACGAAATCATATTCTACGGCGTATCCGGGGCGCACGATTTTGGCGTTTTCGAGACCTTTGATAGAATGGAGCATCTCTACTTGCACGTCGTAAGGCAAACTCGTAGAAAGCCCGTTGAGATAGTATTCGCTCGCTTCGGCGGTTTGTGGCTCAATGAAGACGTGATGTTGGTCGCGGGTCGGGAACTCGTAGATTTTGGTCTCGATACTAGGGCAATACCTTGGTCCCGTGCTGCTGATTTGACCCGTAAACATCGGCGCTCGGTGGAAGTTTGAACGTATGATTTCGTGGGTTTTTTCATTTGTGTAAGCAACGTAGCATGGCAGTTGCTTTGGGGCAAATCCATGCGTGCGAAAACTAAACGGACGCGGGCGCTCGTCGCCGTCTTGACGCTCTAACACGCTAAAATCAATGCTCGAAGCCTTGATACGCGGGCAAGTTCCCGTTTTTAGGCGGCCCATTTTGAGTCCTAGGGCGCGAAGGGATTCGGGCAAATCCTCGCTGCTAAGCTCGCCTACGCGACCCGCTTTTAGCTTGCTTTCGCCCGTATGAATAAGACCATGCAAAAACGTACCCGTAGTGATGACGACCTTGCTCGCCATATATTCGTTGTTTAGGTGAGTTCTCACGCCCTTTACTTCGTTATTTTCAGCGATTATCGCGGTCGCGATTTCTTGGGTTACGTCGAGATTTTCTTGGGCTAGAATCGTGTTTCGCATAAAAACGCGGTATTTATCCATATCGATTTGCGCCCGAGAGCCTCGCACCGCAGGACCCTTGCTCTCGTTTAGCACGCGAAACTGAATCCCGCAAGCGTCTGTTGTGAGCGCCATTTGACCGCCCAAAGCGTCTAGTTCCTTGACTAGATGACCTTTTGCGAGACCTCCGATGGCGGGATTGCAACTCGCCGCGCCGACTTGCTCGGCTAGAATTGTTATAAGAAGCGTCTTCGCGCCCATTCTAGCGGCGGCGAGACTGGCCTCGAGCCCAGCGTGACCGCCGCCTATTACTATCACGTCATAATTCATAGTTTTCCTTTTTTTGGGCGCGATTTTAGCAAAAAAATGATTTTAAAATCATAAAGCAAGAAAATTTGAGTATAATTGCGCCTATGAATTTGCAAACGATAAAAAATGAAATATTGAGCGGTCGCGCCATCGACAAAAACGCGGCCTTGTGGCTGGCAAGTAATTCAAATTTGAATGAGCTTCTCTTGGCGGCGGACGAGATTAGAGCGCGAGTTTGTGGGGATAAATTTAACCTCTGCACTATCATAAACGTGAAATCCGGCAAATGCAGCGAGGACTGCAAATACTGCGCGCAATCAGCCGCGCACGCTACGGGTTGCGAGGTTTACGGCGTGCTTCCTGCCACGCGAGTGCTCGAAAAAGCCCTTGCCAACGAGGCGGGCGGCGCGCATAGGTTTTCGCTCGTGGCAAGCGGACGCGGGCTAAAATCGGTAAGTGCGGATATGACGCGCGTAGAGGAGATTTATCGCGCCCTTGCGAGCCGGACACATCTGCACCTTTGCGCGTCTTTTGGCATCGCAGACCGTGAGGCGCTAGAGCGTCTCAAAGCCGTCGGCGTTCGCACTTTTCATCACAATCTTGAAACCTCTCGCCGCTTTTACCCTCAGATTTGCACCACGCATAGCTATGAGGAGCGAATAAATACTATAAAAACGGCGCAAGAAGTTGGGTTGGACGTTTGCAGCGGCGGTATTTTCGGGCTCGGGGAGAGCATGGAAGACCGCGTGGATATGGCGTTCGAGCTTTCAAATTTGAATATTAAATCCGTGCCGATAAATCTACTCACGCCCATTCCGGGCACCCCGCTAGAAGACGCCGCGCCGCTTAGTCGCGAGGAGATTTTGCGCTCGATGGCGATTTATCGCTTTATCTTGCCGCGCGCTTATTTGCGTTTCGCGGGTGGGCGCAAAAATCTAGGCGACGATACGGTAACCGCTCTAAAAGGTGGTATAAACTCGGCTCTTACGGGAGATTTTCTCACGACCGCGGGAGACGGGATAGAAGCGGATAAAACTCTCGTCGCTTCCTGCGGATACGATATCTCAAAAGGTAATGACTGATTCAAATTTGAACGGTAGCTTTGGAGCGAGATTGTCGTACTCGCAAGCTTGCTCGCAATGACGAGCAATTCAAATTTGAATGTAAAAATTAATCTTAAATTTAAAAGGCGCAGTATTTTGCGATGATTTTGCGAGCTTTGGAGCGCGAGCGAATGAGATGGGCTTTTCGCCCGTCGCAATGAAGCGAGGGCGAACAATCTAGCAAAAAGCGCGCAAAAGACAAGCCGCTAGTCGCGTTTGAAAGTAAGAATAAGCGCGGGCAATAATAACAGCGCCGAAAGTAGCATCGCCGCCATTACAAGAGCGGTGAGAAAGCCAAAATATATCGTCGGCCAAAAGTTGCTCGAAACCATCACCACAAAACCCAAAAATATCGCGAAACTCGTGTAATACATCGCGTAACCGATGCTTAGATGGCTCGCCATCACGGCTCCCTCCGGGCTACGGCGCGCTCTCTCGAGCCTGAAACGGTGAATATAGTGGATAATGTCGTCCACGCCGATACCAAGAGCGATAGAAGCGATCGTGATACTCATTATGTCGAGGTTTATCCCAAAAATCCCCATGATACCAAACACCGCGCACAGTGGCACGAGATTTGCGACGAGAGCTATGAGCGAGAAACGAATCCCGCGCCAAATCAATATAAAAGTCGCGCCAAGAGCAAGCAATACCAGCCCCAAAGTGCTCGTTTGCGAAGAAAATAAACTTTGGAGAAGATTATTATAAAGTACCATCACACCGCTAACTTGTACGCTCGCGCCGCCCCTGATTTCGTCCGCCAAAAACGCTTCGAGGTCCGCGCGCAGGGAGTTTATGAACTCGTCTCGTCTCAACCTATTGTCGCTATCGACCACGCGCAAGGTGAAATGCGCCTCGTCGTTTTCTATGCTAACGTATGGAGTAAGAAGGATTTTGCGGTAGATTTCAGGAAGTCCGTTGTAAAGTAGCGCGAGCGCGAGCGAGTCGAGTTCGCGCCCCTCGTTTAGGATTTTGCCTACGGCTAGAAGTTTGCCAAGCGAGCCCACGTTTCCTACAAACTCGCGAGCTTCTAAGAACTCGGTGACGCGCCTAATAACGTTTATTTTGCGCTCGCTAAACCAATATTGCGCACCGCCCGCGTCTTCTTCGAATTCTTTTTCAAACTCGTCCAAATCGTCGTTCGAGTTCAAATTTGACTTGGATTGCGATAAATCCGATGAATTTACGCTCGCGTTAGCCGAGCGCGTAACTTCGGAGGGGTCGAGGGGGCGCTCGCACCCATCGTCGCAAGGACGGGCTTCACTCGTCCGCGAAGTCAAATTTGAATTATTCAAATTTGAAAACCTAATGGTCACGTCAAGCGGTATGGTACCGCCTAGCTCTCTATCGATGACCGCCATACCCTTGTAAATTTCGGTGCTTTGTTTAAAATATCCGATGAAGCTGTTTTCTACTTTTAATAGACTTACGCCCACTAGTCCCGCGATCACGACGAGCGCGGAAACGCCGTAAATAAGCCCTCTGCGCTCCACGGCCACTCTCGCGCAAAGCTCGGTAAAGCGAAAATTATTCTCAAAATTGCGTTTTGGCGCGAGTTTTGGCAAAAGCGCGTTAAGAGAGCCAAAAATAGCAAACGCAAGCACCAAAGAAACGCTAATCGCGCCGCTCATCATGTTCCCGAGCGCAATGACCGGGCGAATCGCGCTAAAAGAGAGCGAAGCAAAGCCGATGACCGTGGTCGCCACGGCAAAAAAGCACGGTCGCCAGCGCGTGCGAAGCGTGAGATAAGTCAGGCGAGCCTGCGACCAAAGCGGATGAAGCGTGTAAATCTCGCGGTATCCTACGATGAGGTGAATAACCACAGAAACCGTGATGATGAGCTGAAGCGCGACGTAGTTAGAGCTAATAACGGTGATTTCGTATCCAAGAGCGCCAAAAAGACCGCTAGCGGCGACCACCGAAAGTGCGCAAATGAGCGCAGACAGCGCGACGTAGCGAATTTGGCGGAAAAACAGCCACAAACACAGCGCCACAAGCACGAAAACGCTCGCGCCATAGGTCGCGAGATCGCTTCGCACGAAACTTATCATATCGTCGGCTATCATATTTATGCCGCCAATAAATAATTTTTCATCGGGGTGGGCGGCTATGACGGCTTTGATTTTTTCGAGGTTTTCATGCTCGCGGGCGCGCAAATCATCGCGGTAAGCTTTGAAATCAAATTTGATTTGCGCGAGCTCTTTTCGCTCGGCCGCGGTGATATTTCCTTCGCGTTCTTTTGCGTTTAGCGCGTCGCGCCTTTCTATAAACTCGCCATATTTGCTTTCTTCTTGAAGATTTATAACTATCGCCGTGGTCGAAAAATCCTCGCTAACGAGAGCTTTTTTGTATAGAGGCGAAGTAAGAAATTCACGCTTGGCTTTTTCTAGGTTGATGCCCTCATCTGCGAGAGTAGGGACGTGCTCGATTAACTCTTTTAACGGGAGTTTTTTATTTTCCAAAAGCGGCACGGTAAGGATTGAGGTTACATCTTTGACGTTTGGAACGGTGGCAAATTCGCTTGAAATATCGCGTATGAATTTAAGCGTTTCGGGGGCCAGCAAATCGCCTTTTGGGGTATAGGTGACGACTAGAAAATTTGGCGTTTCGTAGCGTTTTGAAACTTCGCGCCAAATCGCTAAATCTTTGTCGTTTTCAAGTAGTAAGGTTTGTGTTGAAGCGTCGATTTCGAGCTTTGGCGCGTAAAAAGCGAGCCAGACGCAAAGCGCGAGTGTAATAGCCAGCGCAATTTTTGGCGCGCCGACTATGAATTTAAAGATTTTTCTCATTTATCGTTTACGGTTTTGATTTCGTTTGGGTTTGGGATATTTGAGCTTTGCAGACGTTTTTCGATTTCTTCAAATCCGGCTCTCGCGCCCAAATCCTCAAATTGCGCGCGATAAGTTTGGATAAGGCTGACGCCGATTATATCGATATCGTAGATAAAAAACTCTCCCGTTTCGTTAGCGCGGTAAAATTTGAATAGTAATTTATAACTTTCGCCGGCCTCGTTTGGCGCGGCTTTGAGTTCGGCGTTTACGAAGTAGCGATTTACGGTTGGATTTTCAGAGCCTGTGATTTTCACTCTTTGCCCGCTATAAAGCGCTAATTTTTCGCTAAAAGACTGCTTGACTCTAGCCTCGAAAAGTTCGCAAAACTTCTTTTGTTCGGGCTCGCTAAGCCCTTTGTAGAGCTTGGAAAGCGAGAGTTTTGCCATGAGTTTATAGTCGAAATATTTGTCAAAAATACTAAAAAGCTCATAGCTTTTTACGTTTAATTCGGCGTTGCTATCTAGGATTTTCATCGCGCTTTCTAAGTCTGTTTTGAGGGTGGGTTCGATGAGGTCTTTTGGCATGCCCCATGCCAAAGTAGCCAGGGCGCACAAAATTACCGCTAGTTTTTTCATTTTATTCCTTTATTTTAGCGTCGCGCATTTGCTCGTATGCGCTTTTCAAGAACGGATACAAGTCGACTGCGTCCTTGGTAATATTTTCGTATCTGTAAGGATCGAGCGAGCCTTCGTTGATTTTATTAAAGATGCCAATCGCCATCGGGGTCCAAAATCTGTCGGTGTGCGTCACGCGACCGCTATAAGTGATTGGATTGGTGAACGCGTCTCCGACTAGACCGAACATGTCGCGCAAATTTGATTGTCCTAGTATCGGCAAAACGACCGGGAAACCGCCGCCTATGCCCCAGTGTCCGAGCGTCTGTCCAAAATCCTCGTCGTGACGCGGGATGTGATAATATTTGGTCGCTACGTCGCTGATACCCGCAAAGCCCACGATAGTGTTGGCGATAAAACGCAATGTCTCCTCGCCGGCATTTTTAAATTTGAATTGCAAAATATTGTTTATAAACCTTATCGGAAATAGCAGGTTGTCAAAGAAGCTCGCGATTGCCTTTTGACCTTCGTCCGGCATGACGTAGTCGTAGCCGACGAACACGGGCGTAAAGACGTTGCGATACAAAAAGTCGTTGAAGCTCGTCATAACGCGATTATAGCCACTAAGCGGATCAAAGTCGTTTTTTTGATATTCGCCTTCAAACTCGCTTAAATCGTCGTCCGCCGCGGAGTCTTTCAAATTTGAATTATTTTCGTTTTTTGACGTTTCCAAATTTGAATCGTTCTTATTGGCGGTGGCGCTTTTCAAATTTGAATCACCGGCGATAATCGCTTTGTTATTCCCCGCGTTTTTTTCCGCGCAACCGGAAAACGCCAAAATCGCTCCGGAGACCAAAAACGCCCAAAAAATCTTCGCAAAAATATTCTTCAAAAAATATACCTTTTTTCCACAAATTCCAAATTTGATTTTATATAATCTTTGCTTTGTATTTGTTTAAAACGCGCTCATTTCGAGCTTAGTTTAAGTTTCGTTAAATGAAAAAAGCGTAGAATTCACTATTCAAATTTGAAAGGACGAACATGACCGCTACTTGCGACCTAACGCTCACTATGGAGGACGGATTTGTCG
>ONQI01000051.1 GCA_900319915.1 uncultured Campylobacter sp. | reverse complement strand
TAATATAAGGAGAAGTTTATGGCTAAGAAAGTTGTTGGCGAGATTAAATTGCAAATTGCCGCTACAAAGGCAAACCCTAGCCCTCCAGTAGGTCCGGCTTTAGGTCAACAAGGCGTCAATATTATGGAGTTTTGTAAAGCCTTTAACGAGCGCACAAAAGATATGGCGGGCTTTAATATCCCTGTCGTTATCACGGTTTATGCCGATAAAAGTTTTACTTTCATTACAAAACAACCACCGGCTACCGACCTAATCAAAAAAGCGGCTGGTATTCAAAAAGGTTCCGATAACCCGCTTAAAAACAAAGTAGGTAAACTTACAAAAGCTCAAGTACTTGAAATCGTCGAGAAAAAAATGGCCGATCTCAATACAAAAGACAAAGAGCAAGCTGCTAAGATTATCGCTGGCTCAGCTCGTTCTATGGGTATCACCGTAGTAGATTAATCCTTAAACCGCTGGGATTTAAAACATTAGCGGAAGCACTTTAAATGCGGAGAAATTAATGTCAAAAACTACAAAAAGATTTTCAGAATTATTAAAAAAAGTTGATTCAAGCAAGGCTTATTCTCTTGCCGACGCGGTTTCTACTATCAAAACTTTGGCGTCTGCCAAATTTGACGAAACTGTCGAAATCGCTCTTAGCTTAAACGTTGACCCTCGTCACGCCGACCAAATGGTTCGTGGTTCTGTCGTTTTGCCTGCCGGTACCGGTAAAAAAGTTCGCGTGGCTGTTATCGCGAAAGACGCTAAAGCCGACGAGGCAAAGGCTGCTGGTGCGGATATCGTCGGCGCAGAGGAGTTAATTGACGATATCGCCAAAGGCGTTATGAACTTTGACGTTCTTATTGCTACTCCAAATTTGATGGGTCTAGTCGGCAAGGTCGGTCGCTTGCTTGGACCAAAAGGTCTTATGCCAAACCCTAAGACCGGCACCGTTACTATGGATGTGGCTCAAGCCGTCAAAAATGCTAAGGGCGGTCAAGTTAATTTCCGTGTTGACAAACAAGGCAACATTCACGCGGGTCTTGGCAAAGTAAGCTTCACAAAAGAACAACTTGCCGACAATCTATCGACTTTCATTAGAGCTATAAACAAGCACAAACCTTCAACTGCGAAGGGTCGTTATATGAAGTCGGCCGCTCTTTCTCTTACTATGAGTCCGTCTATTAGTCTAGACGTTCAAGAGCTTTTGGATTTGAAATAATTAAATTTAAAAACATATCTTAGATTGGAGATAGCCCAAGGCGGTTTCAAATTTGAATGATTCAAATTTGAAACGCTTAATTGAGTCTCAGACTCGCTTGGCTTGAAATCACCGGTCGGAAAGGAGAAAAAGTGACTAGAAACGAGAAAGCACAAGTAATTTCCGCTTTGGAAGAAGAATTTAAAGCAAGTTCCGCCGTTGTCGTCTGCGATTACAAAGGTCTTGGCGTTAAAAAATTAGAAGTTTTGAGAAATAGCGCTAGAGCTGCCGGCGTAAAAGTTCAAGTAATCAAAAACACTCTAGCTGGTATCGCGCTCAAAAACGCCGATAAAGCCGGTATGGAACTAAAAGACACAAACATTTTCGTTTGGGGCGAAGACAGCCTTAGCGTCTGCAAGGTGGCTGACAAATTTGAAGAAGCTAACGGCGATTTCTTCAAAATCAAAACCGCCTTCATGGACGGTAAAGTTGCCTCTTTGCAAGAAATCAAAGCGCTTGCGAAACTTCCGTCGAGAGACGAGCTTATCGCAATGCTTTTGCAAGTCTGGAACGCACCGCTACAACATTTTGTTGTCGGCTTGAATGCGCTTAAAGAGAAAAAAGAACAAACGGCGTAATTCGCCAAATTCAAATTTTAGGAGAATAAAATGGCAATCAGTAAAGAAGACGTACTAGAATATATTTCAAATTTGTCTGTTTTGGAACTCAGCGAACTCGTTAAAGAATTCGAAGAGAAATTTGGCGTTAGTGCAGCCCCAGTCGTAGTAGCCGGTGGCGCAGGCGCAGGCGCAGGCGCGGCTGCCGCTGAAGAAAAAACAGAATTCAACGTGGTTCTAGTGGACGGTGGCGATAAGAAAATCAACGTCATTAAAGTTGTCCGCACTCTAACCGGTCTTGGTCTTAAAGAGGCTAAAGACGCGGTTGAGCAAACACCTTCAGTTCTTAAAGAAGGCGTTAGCAAAGACGAAGCTGAAGCAGCTAAGAAAGAACTCGAAGCGGCTGGCGCGAAAGTCGAACTTAAATAATTCGCAAAGAGGGCGCCGAGTCGCCCTCTGTTTTTGTTTTTAAATTTGCCGCTTGTAGCGGTTTTTCTTTCAAACTATTCCACGAGGTAGTCAAATGATTAACAGCCTTCATTCTGGAAATCGTCTCAGAGTAGATTTTTCCAATGCCCCAAAAGGGATTGACGTTCCAAATTTATTACAACTTCAAAAAAAGAGCTTCGACCATTTTTTAAATATTGATAATTACCAAGCAGAAAGCGGTATCGAGCGAGTTTTTAAATCTATTTTCCCTATTCACGATCCACAAAATCGTCTCAGCCTAGAATATGTAAGCAGCGAAATTAGCAAACCAAAATATACCGTGCGCGAATGCATGGAAAGGGGCCTTACTTACGCCGTAAATTTGAAAATAAAAATTAGATTAATAGTCCATGATAGAGACGAGAAAACAGGCGAAAAAATTGGCGTAAAAGATATAAAAGAACAAGAAATTTTCGTCCGCGACATTCCTTTGATGACCGATAGGATTTCTTTTGTCATCAATGGTGTCGAGCGCGTCGTTGTAAACCAACTACATAGAAGCCCGGGCGTAATTTTTAAAGAAGAAGAAAGTCCAACGGTAGCCAACAAGCTAGTCTACACCGCGCAAATCATTCCCGATCGCGGTAGTTGGTTATATTTTGAATATGATACAAAAGACGTACTTTACGTGCGCATCAATAAACGTCGCAAAGTGCCTATTACCATACTTTTCCGTGCACTAGGATACAAAAAACAAGATATAGTAAAATTATTCTATCCTATTTTAAATTTGAAGATTAAAAACAAAAAATTCCTAGCGCCGTTCAATCCTGAAGATTATGCAAATCGCTTGGATTACGATCTCAAAGACGAGAAAGGCAACGTGATTCTAGAAGCGAATAAAAAACTTACTAAAGCTAAAGCCGAAAAACTCGTTGCAGACGGTTTGAAATTCGTAGAATATCCGGTAGAAGTGCTCGTTAGTCGATATCTCGCAAATCCCGTTTATGACAAAGAAAGCGGCGAGGTTATCTACGATACTCTAGCGCAACTGGACGAAAACAAAATCGCCAAAATCATGGAAACCACGGATAATATCGATATTGCCAACGATCGCGCAAACGGCGTTGACACTGCTATTATTAACTCTTTCTTGCAAGATTATGAAACGCTAAAATTATTAAAACAAACAGAAGGCGTTGACGATGAAAACGATTTAGCGGCGATTAGAATTTACAAGGTAATGCGTCCTGGCGAACCTGTGGTAAAAGAAGCCGCTAGAGCATTCGTAAACGACTTATTCTTCAACCCTGAGCGCTACGACTTAACCCGTGTTGGTCGTATGAAAATGAATCATAAATTAGCTCTCGAGGTGCCAGAGTACGTAACCGTTCTAACTCGCGAAGATATGGTAAAAACGGCAAAATATCTCATTCGCGTCAAGAATAACGACGGCATTATCGACGACCGCGACCACCTAGGTAACCGTCGCATCCGCTCTATCGGCGAGCTCCTTGCTAACGAGCTCCATATGGGCTTTATTAAAATGCAAAAAGCTATTCGCGATAAATTTACAAGTCTTACTAGTAATATCGATGAGATTATGCCTTACGACCTTGTAAATCCTAAGATGATTACAACCACGATACTCGAATTCTTTACGGGTGGTGAGCTTAGCCAATTTATGGATCAAACCAACCCGCTTAGCGAAATCACTCACAAACGCCGCCTTTCAGCGCTCGGCGAGGGTGGTCTGGTCAAAGAGCGCGCGGGTTTTGAAGTGCGCGACGTTCACCCGACCCACTACGGTCGTATCTGCCCGGTAGAAACCCCAGAAGGTCAAAACATCGGTCTTATCAACACTCTCGCGACTTACGCGAAAGTTAACGATATGGGTTTTGTCGAAGCTCCTTATCGCAAAGTAGTAGGTGGCAAGATAACCGATGAAATCGTTTATCTAACCGCTACTCAGGAAGAAGGACATTTTATAGCGCCGGCTTCTACGGAAGTTGATGAAAACGGCTTTATCAAAGAAGATTTGATTGAGACTCGCAAAGACGGCGAAATTCTTTTTGCTAAACGTGAAGACGTAACTCTAATTGACTTGAACAACGGTATGGTTATGGGTGTGGCGGCTTCGCTTATTCCATTCCTAGAGCACGACGAAGCCAAGAGAACGCTTATGGGTTCGAATATGCAACGCCAAGCCGTTCCTCTCCTCCAAAATACCGCTCCTATCGTAGGTACAGGTATGGAAGCCGTCGTCGCTCGCGACGCGTGGGAGTCCATTAAAGCGACTCGCGCCGGTGTTGTCGAAAAAGTAGATAACAAAAATATCTTTATTTTGGGCGAAGATAAAAACGGTCCTTATATCGATCAATATACTATGGAAAAGAATCTTCGTACCAATCAAAATACCTCTTTTGGGCAACATCCGATCGTCAAAAAAGGCGATAAAGTTGCCGCAGGTCAAATTATCGCGGATGGTCCAAGTATGGAAGAGGGCGAACTCGCTATCGGCAAGAACGTCATGATAGCTTTCATGCCATGGAATGGTTATAATTACGAGGACGCCATCGTCATGAGTGAAAAAATGATTCGTCAAGACGCCTTTACTAGTGTGCACATCTATGAAAAAGAAATAGAGGCGCGCGAGCTAAAAGACGGCGTGGAAGAAATCACTCGCGATATTCCAAACGTCAAAGAAGAAGATTTGCTTCACCTCGACGAAAGTGGTATTGTAAAAATTGGAACTCATGTAAAACCCGGCATGATTTTGGTCGGTAAAGTCTCTCCGAAGGGCGAGGTTAAACCAACTCCGGAAGAGCGC
>ONQI01000050.1 GCA_900319915.1 uncultured Campylobacter sp. | reverse complement strand
TCTTCGTGGTATTCATCATGTTTACCGGCGAAAGCAATGCCGTAAACCTCACCGACGGTCTTGACGGTCTTGCTACCGTGCCCGCTATTCTTGCCTGTCTCACTCTTGGCGTGTTTGCCTACCTCATGGGCAACGCCGTTTACAGCGCGTATCTCTTCCTCCCAAAAGTGCCCGGCGTGGGCGAACTCATCGTGCTTATCTCCGCGATGATAGGCGGACTGCTCGGGTTTTTGTGGTATAACTGCTATCCGGCGGAAGTCTTTATGGGCGATAGCGGTAGCCTTAGTATAGGCGCGTTCGTGGGCTATCTAGGAATTGCGACCAAAAACGAAATTTTGCTACTTATAGTGGGCTTTGTTTTTGTAGTCGAGACGCTTTCGGTGATATTGCAAGTAGGCAGCTTTAAGACGCGCGGCAAACGCATTTTTCTTATGGCGCCGATTCATCATCACTTCGAGATAAAAGGCTGGAATGAAAACAAAATCATCGTGCGATTTTGGATGATTGCTCTACTTGCCAATCTCATCGCGCTTACCGTGATAAAATTGAGGTAAAATATGAAAAAATCACTATTTGGCTATGGTCTGACTACTCGCGCGCTTTCAAAAAGTGGCGGCTGGGACATTTACGACGACAAATTTGAAACGTTGCAAAGCGACGAACACGGTAATTGTCTAAGAAACCCTCGCGATTTTGATCCCTCTCTGAGCGAGCTCGAAATCCCAAGTCCGGGCTTTCCCTCTACTCACGAACTTGTCAAAAAAGCGCAAAATTTAACTAGCGAATACGACTATTTCCTAGACCCTTCTAAGCTTCACCCAAAGAGCGTTTGGATAAGTGGCACGAACGGCAAAACCACAACTACAAAAATGACCGAATGGTTGCTCCGCGGCGTGGGAGCGCAAATGGGCGGTAACGTGGGCGTTCCGCTTGCTTATCTAGACCCAGCCGCGCCGCTATGGATACTGGAGACTAGCTCTTTTACTATGCACTACACGCGCCTTGCCGCGCCCGAGATTTACGCATTATTGCCTATCACGCCCGATCACCTAAGCTGGCATGGAAATATGGCCGAATACGAACGCGCCAAACTCTCGCCTCTTGCTCTTATGAAAGAGGGTGCCGTGGCGATAATCCCGGCTAAATACGCGGGAGCGAAAACCTGCGCAAAAGTCGTCGCTTATGAAAACGAGGCTGATTTGGCCGCCAAATTTGAATTAGACCTAGCTAAAATCAAATTTGAAGTGCCGTTCCTAGCCGACGCGGTGCTGGCTTTGTCTATCGCTAAGCTCATTACGGGAAAGGCTGATTATGAGCGTATAAATAGCTTTGTCATCGAGGGCAACAAGCTAGAAGAATTTCACGACGCTCGCGGGCGCACGTGGGTAAACGATACTAAGGCTACCAATATCGACGCGGCTATTTGGGCGCTTCGTCGCTACGCCGGACGCGATATTTGCCTGATACTTGGCGGCGACGACAAAGGCGTGGATTTGAGCCCGGTTTTTGAAGAAATGCGGGGGCTAAAAGTGCGCGTTTACGCGATCGGAAGCAACGCGGAGCGGGTGATGGAACTAGCCAAAAAATACGGCGTCCCAGCGACTAAATGTGTAGAACTCACCGCCGCTGTAAAAGCGATGAGCGCGGATATGAGCGGTGAACAAATCGGCATTCTAAGTCCCGCGTGCGCGAGCTTAGATCAATTCAGCTCGTATGTAGAGCGCGGAGAGACCTTTAAAAAAGCCGTCTTAGCGCTGTAAGCGGCTTGCGCTTTTTGGCTATTTTCGGGGAGACTTCGCAAAAATACGCGCGTCGATGAATTTCGTATTCTATCTAGCGCGATTTTTGCTCGCAACCCCGAAACTAGCTCAAAAATCACTTCGCCTTATTTAAATTTGAATTACCCACATTTTCATCTATATTTTCAAATTTGAATTATCAATTGATAAGGTGCAAGATTTTCGATGATTTTTGGCGTTGTGAGCGAAGCGCAAATGAGGCGCACTTTTTTGTGCGCCGCAGTGTCGCGCGAGCGATACTTGTCAAAAAGTGTAAATAAAGATAAGCCGCTAATTGGCTAGCAGTCTCGCCACATTGTCCGCGCTGCCGTGACCGAGGTAGGCGCGAAGTTCGGCGGAGGCTTTTTCAAATTTGAACGGGTCGTAATTCTCATACGCCGCCAAAAGCGCGTCCGCGCTCACTTCGTCTTGGATTAACTCCGTATTCAATGGCTCTTTGCCCATGAAATCAAAAATAATATTCGCTAGCCCGATGTGTTTGACGCCGTGCACGAGTTTGCGAGCGAGCCAAACGTCGAAGGCGCGAGCTTTGTAACATAGCACGAACGGCGTGCCGATCAGCGCGGCTTCTAGCGTCGCGGTGCCAGAGCAGATGAAGGCAAAATCGCTTTTTGCAAGAGCTTCGTGCGTGCCGCAAACGACTTCAAACCCACTCACGTCGCCGTAAATCTCGCTCACGCGGCTCGTCAAATGGCTCGGCACGACGAGCAGTTTTCTTGCGTCCACTTTGGGCGCGACTTCGCGAAACACGGGCATCAGTCGCGAAATCTCGGCGCGGCGCGAACCGGCTAAAAACGCCACGACGCCTGTTTTGGCGTAACTCGTCTTGCGTAGCATTATCTCGTCCATTAGCGGATGTCCTACGAAATTCGCGTCTTGCCAATAATTTAGCTCGAAAGGGAAAATTGCCGCGAGATTGTCGCACACGGCGCGGACGCTTTTTGCTCGCCTTCTTTTCCACGCCCAAACCTGCGGCAGGACGTAGTAGGTGATAGGGGCTTTGACGCCCGCCTTTTTTAGGGCTTTTGCGAGCGGGATATTAAACGCCGGGCTATCTACGAGCAAGACCGCGTCGCAGTCCTTGGCGAGTTCGACCATTTCTTTTATCGCCCGACGCGCTTTCATGATTAGGGGCACGACCTCGGCGAAGCCCATCGCCGAAAACTCGTCGCTAGTGTAAGCAGGAGCGCCGTATTTGGCGAACTCTCGCCCGTAAATCCCGCAAAGCGTCGCTCTTTCTAAGCGTTCCAAAACCTGCGAAAAATGCAAATTTGCCGAAGGTTCTAGGCAAGAAACGAGTAATTTCATCGAAAATTCCTTAATTTTTTGCTATTATATCATTTAAATTTTGCAGAAAGGTTAAATTTGAAAGAAATCCTGCTCACGAACGACGACGGATTTGACGCGCCGGGTCTGCTCGCGCTCGCAAACGCCCTAAAAAGTCTAGGAAACGTCACCATAGTCGCGCCCGCCGCGCAAAAGTCGGCGTGCTCCCATTCTCTCACGCTTACTCGCCCGCTTAGGTTCGTGCGCGTGGGCGACGGGTTTTTCAAACTCGAAGACGCGACGACCGCGGACTGCGTATATCTCGCGCTTGAGACGCTTTTCCCAAACCGCCCGCCCGATTTGTTAATAAGCGGCATAAATCACGGCGCGAACATGGGCGAGGACGTTACCTATTCGGGAACGTGCGGAGGCGCGATGGAGGGGACTTTGCATGGTGTTCCTTCCATTGCCGCGTCGCTTTATTACGAGGGGGATAGCGTGGAGCGTTACGGCTACGACCTCGCGGCGGAGATTACGGCAAATCTCGCTAAAAAGGTGCTTGAAAACGGTTTTCCAATAGGCGAGCGGGAGTTTTTAAATTTGAATATTCCCGCCGTTCCAAAAGCCTTCTATAAAGGTCTAGCCGTCGCGCCTGCGGGAAAGCGCGTCTATACGACAAAAGCGCAGCTCGGTCGCGACCCACGAGGCAACGAATACTACTGGCTAGGCGAAGCGAGCGTGGACTGCCTGAGCGCGCCCGATGAAAATTGCGATTTAAATTTAGTTTTTGGCGGTTTTGCCTGCCTGACGCCTATCAAACTCGATATGAGCGCGAGGGATAGCTTGCGCGGGCTTGCCGACTGGCTGCATAGGAGTGGAAAATGAACGATTCAAATTTGAATATGGAAGATAAATTTATTAGAGCTAGAGAACTCTTTGGCGATGAAAATTTCGCGAAATTTAGGCGTGCGAGCGTGCTTGTTTGCGGTTGCGGCGGTGTGGGCGGCGCGTGCATAGAAGCTTTGGCAAGGACGGGAATAGGGCGCATTGTAGCGCTGGATTACGACGTTTTTGAGGCTAGCAACCAAAATCGTCAAATTCTAAGCGAGCGCGTGGGAGAGAAAAAATCTTCCGTTTTTGCAGAATATTTCGAGAGCGTCGAGGGGCTTGATTTGCGTCTAAGCGAGGAGAGCGTGGGCGCGTTTGATTTTTCGGGCTTTGACGTGGTGATAGACGCTATCGACGATATTCCCGCCAAAGTCGCGCTCGCCAAGGCTGTTAGCGAGAAATTAATCAGTTCTATGGGCGCGGCGCGCAGACTAGATCCTACCCAAATCCGCAGTGAAAGCGTGTGGAAAACAAGCGGAGATCCTTTCGCGAGGAAATTTCGCGCGGCGCTCAAGGAAGCCGGATTTGAGGGAGATTTCACCGCGGTGTATTCTTCCGAACCGCTTTATTGCGCGACTTTGGGTAGCTTTATGGGGGTTACGGCGGCGTTTGGGCTAGCCCTCGCGAGCCTTGCGGTGCGAAAAATCGCTCAAATTTAAGCAAATTTTGAATATAATAACGCACAAAAAGGAGAAACAATGACCGAACAAATGACGCTTTTTGGCTTTGATAAAATCTCAAACGAACTAAAAAATCTTAAACTTGTCGAGCGTCCCGCGGTGCTAAAAGAACTCGACACCGCTCGCGAGCACGGCGATCTCAAAGAAAACGCCGAATACCAAGCCGCTAGGGAACGCCAACGCTTCATCGACGACCGTATCGCCGAGCTTAGCGACGCCCTAGCGCGCGCTCAAGTCGTGGATCCGGCAAGCTACGAGCACGACGCGGTGAAATTTGGCTCGACTGTGACTATCATGGACGTGGATACCGAGCGCGAGACCACCTACACGATAGTTGGCGCGAGCGAGAGCGATATAGAGCGTCGCCTTATTAGCGTAAATACGCCTCTAGCAAAGCAACTCATGGGCAAGCGCGAGGGCGACGACGTGCTCTTAAACCTCCCAAAAGGCGAGAGCGAGGTCGAAATCGTGAGCGTTCGTTTTGAACCTATCAAATTTGAATAGGGAGTGGGAATGAGCGCGAAAATTAGAGCGGGAATTATCGGAATAGGCGGTTACACCGGGCTTGAGCTCGTGCGAATCTTGTGCGCTCATCCGCGCTTCACGCTTACCTATGCGGCGGCGACGAGCGAAAACGAGCTAACCGCGCTATTCCCGCAGCTCAAAGGCGTGATAAACTGCGCGGTCGAGGTCGCGGACGCGGACGCCGTGAGAGAACGTTGCGACGTCGTGTTTCTCGCGCTTCCACACACTCAGGGCATGGCGTTTGCCAAAGAACTCGCGGGGGAAGTTAGAGTGGTTGATTTATCAGCCGATTATCGCCTCAGTCTTGAAAATTACGAGAAAAATTACTGCCCGCACGTCGATAAATCGGGGCTTAAAAGCGCCGTTTACGGGCTTGTGGAGCTAAACCGCGAGAAGATTAAGGACGCCAAACTCGTCGCAAATCCGGGCTGCTATCCCACATGCTCGCTTCTAGCCCTCGCGCCTTTCGCCGCGCTAATCGAGCCAAAAGGCGGCGTGATGATCGACGCAAAAAGCGGCGTGAGCGGGGCGGGCAAGAGTCTAAAAGCCACTAGCCATTTCGTGAGCGTCAATGAAAATCTAAACGCCTATTCGCCGCTCACCCATCGTCACGCCGACGAGATTAGACAGCACTTAAACGAGCTCGCGGGGCTTGGCGGGCGAGATTTGAATTACGCGGGCGGTCTTGGCGCGGTTTCAAATTTGAAAGAAAATTTGTTTGAAGAAGAAGGCGCGGTTAATTCAAATTTGAAACTAGATGCGGGCGAAATCGACGTTTTATTCGTGCCAAACTTAGCGCCGCTTACGCGCGGAATGAGCGCGAGTTGCTTTTTTACGTTGCGCGAGGATGCGGGCGAAATCGACCCTCTCGCCGTTTTGCGCGAGTTTTACGCCGGGGAGCGATTTGTGAGGGTTCGCGAAGAGCCCGTGGCTATGAAAAACGTCGCGGGAACGCATTTTTGCGACGTTTTCGCAATGAAGCGCGGGAACAAAGTCTGGGTAAACTCCGCCATTGACAACTTGCTAAAAGGCGCCTCCAGCCAAGCCGTGGCAAACGCCAACCTTATGTTCGGACTAGACGAGGGCGCGGGACTACCCGTGCTTGGAACGTCGATATAATGGCGAGCGGTTTCAAATTTGAATGGGCGAACGAGCCCGCCGATAATTCAAATTTGACTTCACAGGCGAGCGAAGCCTGCCTTTGCGACGAGGGGCGCGAGCACCCTCAGGGTCCCTCTAAAGTTACTCGTTCGGCTACGCGGTCTGAATTTGGCGGTTCTCGAGCTAATTCAAATTTGAATAATTTACCGAGCGTCAAAGAGGGCGCAATCTTCCTCGCCGATGCCCATGAAAACGCGAATAAAAGGGCGTTTTTGGGTTTTCTTCGCGCTCTTGAGAGTGGCGCGATTCCCACGCCCCCACAGCTTTTTCTTATGGGTGATATGTTTGATTTTCTCTCTTTTACGGCCTATACGCGCGAGTTTTATGCGGAATATATTCGGCTTTTGAACGCGCTTGCGGAAAAATGCGAGATTTGGTATTTTGAGGGCAATCACGATTTTGCTCTTAGTGCCGTTTTTCCGCGCGTCCGCGTCGTGCCGATCGAAAACCAGCCTTTCAAATTTGAAATGAACGCTCGCGTGGCGGCTCTCGCGCACGGCGACGTTTTTCTCTCGCCGCTTGACGCGTTCGCGTTGAGGTTTTTGCGCAATCCGGTTTTTCTGAAAGTCGCCGACGCGCTCGATAAATTATTCAAATTTGAAATAAGTAAACGAATTTTGCGCTTTGAAGAAGGCAAAAAACTAAATTACAAAATCCCAAATTTCCGCGCCAAAGTAGTCGCCAAACTCGCTAAATACGATGCCGACGCGATTATAGAGGGGCATTATCACCAAGGCGAATTATTCAAATTTGAAAGTAAATTTTATTTAAATCTACCTTGTTTTGCGTGCGAGCGAAGTTATTTTGTAGTAAAATATCCATCAAAGAAAGAAATTGAATTTCAAATCGTAAGGAGCCCAAATGTTTGATGATAATGTCTTAAAAACGGGTTCAAATGAGATGGAACTTGTCGATTTCCGCATCTTCAAGCAAGGCAAAGAAGCTATTTACGAAGGTATTTATGGCGTCAATGTCGCGAAGGTCAAAGAAATCATCAAGATGCCAAATCTCACAGAACTCCCCGGCGTACCCGAATACATCGAAGGTATCTTCGATCTGCGCGGCGTCGTAATTCCGGTCATCAATCTAGCCAAATGGATGGGAATCATCGAGCCAAAAGAGGTCATCAAAAAACCTCGCGTCATCATCGCGGAGTTTAGCAACATCTATATCGGCTTCATTGTGCACGAAGCTAAGCGTATTCGTCGCATAAACTGGAAAGATATCGAGCCGGCAAACTTCGCCGGAACCGCTGGAAGCGCCGGATCGCTTGATAAAAGCAAAATCACGGGCGTTACGCGTATCGAAAACGACGACGTTTTGCTTATTCTCGACCTTGAAAGCATAGTCGAAGAACTCGGTATTTATTCGCCAAAACTCGATATGAATACCGCCGATATGCCAAAACTTGACGGTATCGCGCTAATCCTAGACGATAGCCTTACCGCGCGACGTTTAGTCAAAGACGCGCTTGTTAAAATCGGTCTTAAAGTCATCGAGGCTAAGGACGGTACGGACGGTCTCGAAAAACTCGAAGATTTATACGCTATGTATAAAGAAAATCTCGCCGATAACCTTAAAGTCATCATTAGCGACATTGAAATGCCGCAAATGGACGGCTTCCATTTTGCCGCTTCGGTTAAAGACGACAAGAGATTTGACGATATTCCTATTATTTTCAACTCCTCTCTTAGCAACGAATTTACCGAGCTTCAAGGCAAAGATGTCGGCGCGGAGGGTTATTTGACCAAATTTAACGCGACTCAACTCTACAACGAGGTTGCAAGAGTCGTTAACGCTCACAAGAAATCAATTAAGTAAGAGGTGATTTATGGACGATATGCAAGAAATCCTAGAAGACTTCCTAGTAGAAGCCTTTGAACTTATTGAAAGAATTGACCATGATCTTGTCGAGCTTGAAGCAAATCCGGAGGATTTGGAACTTCTAAATAGAATTTTCCGCGTAGCTCACACGGTCAAGGGTAGTTCGTCGTTTTTGAATTTTGATATTTTAACCGAACTTACTCACCATATGGAAGACGTGCTCAATAAAGCGCGCCGCGGAGAGCTAAAAATCACGCCCGACATTATGGACGTCGTTTTGCGCTCTGTGGATATGATGAAATCGCTTGTGGGAAGTATCCGCGACAACGGTTCTGATACGGCCGCAGGTATAGATATCACTGAAATTTGCCAAAAACTTACCGCTATCAGCGAGGGCGGTGCTTTGTCTAGCGGAGGCGACGCTCCGGCGGCACCCGTAGCGGAGGCGCCGGCAGCTCCAGAGGTTCCAGCCGAAGCGCCGGCAGCTCCAGCCGCACCGGTCGAAGAAGCCGCTCCAGAAGCTCCGGCGATTGATGAAAACGTCGATGTTAATAGCCTAAGCGAAGCGCAAGTAGAGGCTGAAATAGAAAGACTTCTAAAAGTTCGCAAAGCAGAAGATCAAGCGCGACGCGAGCAAAAAGCGGCGAGTGGCGAGAGTGTCGCGCCCGCTCCGGCTCCGGCAGCGGCACCGGCGGCACCGGCTCCGGCGCCAACGGTAGCTTCTGCAAGCGCGTCAAAACCGGCTGCTTCTGCAAGCGGCGCTAAACCGGCTACGAACGCTCCCGCACCAGCGCAAGCTGGCGGCGGAATGGAACAAACCATTCGCGTTGAAGTTAAGAGGCTTGATAACCTCATGAATCTTATCGGCGAGCTTGTTTTAGGCAAAAATAGATTACTTAAGATTTATGACGACGTAGAAGAGAGATACGAGGGTGAGAAATTCCTAGAAGACCTCAACCAAGTCGTATCCTCGCTAAGTCTTGTTACTACGGATATTCAGCTGGCCGTTATGAAAACGCGTATGCAACCAATCGCGAAGGTCTTTAATAAATTCCCTCGCATGGTGCGCGACCTTAGCCGCGAGTTAAATAAACAAATCGACCTAGAAATCAGCGGTGAGGAAACCGAGCTCGATAAGTCTATCGTCGAGGAAATCGGCGATCCCCTAGTCCACATTATTCGTAATTCGTGCGACCACGGTGTGGAAGAGCCGCAAGATAGGCTTTCTAAGGGTAAACCAGAAAAGGGTCTTATCCAGCTCAAGGCCTACAACGAAGGCAACCACATTGTCGTTGAAATCGTCGACGACGGTGCGGGCATGGATCCGGATGCGCTTAAATCAAAAGCTATCGAACGTGGAATTTTGAGCGAGCACGAAGCCGACGCGATGAGCGATAAAGAGGCTTTCGGTATTATCTTTAGACCCGGCTTTTCTACCGCTAAGAAAGTCACTAACGTCAGCGGACGTGGCGTGGGTATGGACGTTGTGAAGACAAATATCGAAAAACTTCACGGCACCATCGATATCGAAAGCGAACTGGGCGTAGGCACCACGATGAAACTCAAAATCCCTCTAACGCTTGCGATTATCCAATCTTTGCTAGTGGGCACTCAAGAAGAAATCTACGCGATTCCTCTTGCTAGCGTCAAAGAAACCGTGCGCGTGCCTGTGGACAATATTTACACGATCGAGGGCAAAAACGTTCTTAGACTTCGCGACGAAGTTCTTAGCCTCGTGCGCCTAAGCGACCTCTTTGGAGTCAAACAAGTATTTGAAGGTAGCGACCAAACTTACGTCGTCGTTATTAGCGTTGCCGAGAGCAAGCTAGGCATCATTGTCGATAATCTAATCGGCCAAGAAGAAATCGTTATTAAATCACTTGGCAATTACTTGCAAAGTATTAACGGTATCGCGGGCGGCACTATTCGCGGCGATGGTAAGGTTACGCTTATTATCGATGTGGGCGTCATCATGGATATGGCCAAGGAGGTCAAAGTCGATATCAAAGCTAGCATGCAAAGCGAAGCGAAATCTGCGGCCAAAGAAAAGCCAAGCGACTATCAAGTCCTTATCGTCGATGACTCGAAGATGGATAGAACCATCATGCAAAAAGCTCTTGCGCCTACGGGCGTTACCGTTACAGAGGCGACGAACGGCCTAGAGGCTCTTAATATCATCAAGTCCGGCGAACAAAATTTCGACGCGGTGCTTATCGATATCGAGATGCCTAAGATGGACGGCTATACCTTAGCCGGCGAAATTAGGAAATATTCTAAGTATCGCAATCTCCCTCTTATCGCCGTTACGAGTAGGACAAGCAAGAGCGACCGCCTAAGGGGCGTTGAGGTAGGCATGACCGAGTATATCACCAAGCCGTACTCGCCTGAATACTTAGAGAACGTCGTTAGAAAAAATATCAAGTTAGCGTAGAGGTGTCCAATGAACGACAAATTAAACGAAGTTTTACAAAAACAAAAATCTCAAATCGAGGAGCCTTCTAGGCTCGACCTCGATCAAGTAGAACAACTCGTCGGCTTTATAGTCGGCGAGGAAGAATATGCGATTCCGATTCTTTACATCAAAGAAATCATAAAACCGCTTGAATTTACTCGCGTTCCAAGCGTGCCTGATTATGTTCTTGGCGTGTTTAACCTTCGCGGCAATGTCGTGCCCCTTATCGATCTTCGCGTGAGATTTGGTGCGGGACAACCTAAGATGACCGATACTACGCGCTATATCGTCATGATGTATGAGGATAATATTGCAGGCTTCGTCATCGACAGGCTCACAGAGGCGATTCGCATGCGAAAAGACCGTATTGAGCAACCGCCTGAGACTTTGTTACGCGAAAAAGGCATGATAGAAGGTATCGGTAAGCGCGACGGTAGTATCCTTACCATTCTTAAAGTTGAAGCTTTGTTAAAACGAGATTTTTAGGATTCAAATTTGATTAAATTATGCGTTTTTGACTTTGATTCCACGCTCATGGACGGCGAGACGATAAATATTCTCGCCTCCGCCGTGGGTGCGAGCGAGGAAGTTTCGGCTATCACAAAGTGCGCGATGGCGGGCGAACTTGATTTTTACGAGAGTTTGACGGCTCGCGTGAAATTTTTAAAAGGCTTACCACTCGCCAAGGCTGAGGAAATAGTTTCAAATTTAAATTATATTGCAGGCGCGGCTGAAATTATCGCTTATCTAAAATCCAAAAATATCGCCACCGTCGTATTTAGTGGTGGTTTTCATATTGCCACTGATAGGGCGCAAAAACTTCTCAAATTTGATTTAAATTTCGCAAACGAGCTCCATCACAAGGATGGAATCCTTAGCGGTAGCGTGGGTGGAGAGATGATGTTTGGCGACTCGAAAGGCAAAATGCTTGCGCGCCTAAAATCGTTTCTAAATTTAAACCAAAATGAAGTAGCCTGTGTGGGCGACGGTGCGAACGACGTTTCTATGTTCCGCGAGGCGGGCGTTTGCGTGGCGTTTTGCGCCAACCCTATCTTAAAAGCCGCCGCAACTCACGTCGTGGATACTCGCGACTTGCGCGAACTCAAACAAATTTTATAAAGGCAAACTTTTGTATAAAGACATTAATTTCTCGCTTTGGTGCGATTATTTGGAAAAAGACTTCATCGGCGGCGAGTTTTCCGAACTCGTGCGCAAGGGCTACGTCAATGGCGCGACCAGCAATCCTAGCATTTTCAACGCCGCGTTTTCTAGCTCAAATTCCACAGCTTATGAACTCCAAAAACAACACAACGTCGGAGAGACGCCTAAAAAACTTTATGAAATTCTAGCTACGAGCGACGTTAAACTTGCGGCGAACGTTTTGCTTAAAAATTTCGCGAACGACGAGGATGGCTTCGTCAGCCTCGAAGTCGATCCGCGTCTTAAAAACGACGCGAAAGGCACGCTAAAAGAGGGCGAGAGATTATATGCGACTATAAAAATGCCTAACGTAATGATAAAGGTTCCGGCGACAAAAGCGGGCTATAAAGCAATGACAAAACTTATGAAAAACGGCATAAACGTCAATGCGACGCTCGTCTTTTCGGCAGAACAAGTCAAAAAATGCCTTGAAGCGCTCGACGCGGGCACGGAAGAATACCGCAAACGCTTTCCGCGCGCTCCGCTTCCAAAGGCCGTTATAAGTGTGTTTGTGAGCCGTTTTGATAGGTTGCTTGACGCCGAGCTTGTGAGGGCCGGGCTTGAACCGTTCAAATTTGGCATAAACAACGCCACTCTTGCTTACAATCTCGTGCAAAGTTCAGGGCTGAGCAATGTGCGCGCGTTGTTTGCTAGCACGGGAGCGAAAGACCCTAGTTTGCCGGCTGATTATTACGTGCGCGAACTTCTCTTTCCAAACGTCGTAAATACCGCTCCGGTTGCTACCATCAAAGCTTTTGTCGCCCAAAAATATGAACCAAAATCGCTCCTTGAAGAAAGCGAGCTCGACGCGTATTTTGTCGCCGTTAAAAAAGCGGGCATAGACTATGACGTGGTTTGTAAAAAACTACTTAAAGACGGTCTCAAGGCTTTTGAAATCGCTTTTGCTGAAATCCTTTCAAATTTGAAATAGTATGAGCGAATGTAGTGTCGACGTCGCCGAGCTTGATTTCAAGCTTCGCGA
>ONQI01000019.1 GCA_900319915.1 uncultured Campylobacter sp. | reverse complement strand
TTTCTTATGGATAGATTTCAAAAGTAAAACAAATAAATTCAGTCCGCGTAGTCGGACGCATCACGCTCGCGCGGGGGT
Organism: uncultured Campylobacter sp.; assembly: GCA_900319915.1. Classification (GTDB taxonomy): domain Bacteria; phylum Campylobacterota; class Campylobacteria; order Campylobacterales; family Campylobacteraceae; genus Campylobacter. Next base: position 2,578 of record ONQI01000019.1, on the reverse strand, counting down.
TCGGGGCAGCAAGCCCCGAGCGTAAAGACGAACTTGTTCGTCTGCGCAGTTCAAATTTGAATTAGCAAAAATGCGAGAATTACCGAAAGTATCGGCAAAACAACTAGTCGCTCGGCCTCCCCGCCCGTGCGAAAGCGAAGAGCAAATGGCAGAGCGTAAAAAGTTCGCGCGCGCAGTGGGAAAAACGCGCCCTTCACGCCGCTTATCGTCATAGCATCGCCCACGATGTGCATCGCGTAACCCAGCGCTAGTCCCGACCAGCATGCCAAAGCCGCCGCTCCGTCGCAAAACGCCCACGCACCAAGTATTGCGAGTAAAGGAACGATGAAAAAATGCGTCGCCCCGCGGTGACCAAAAATTAGTTTAACGAGAGCCGACAGCGAGCCCGCCTTACGCCCCACGAAAGAGCCCGGCTCGTCGATATCCGGAAGCAGCGCGCCAAGGCTAGTCGCGCCCAAAAAAATCCAAAAAATCTCGCTCCCGCCCGCGAAGCTCGCGCCCAAATTCGCTCCGCCTAGCCCAGCGAGTCGCAAAGCCTCGCTCGCAAGGTCTGCTAAAACGGCGTTCAAATTTGAAACCCACTCCGGTGCGGTTTCATTCAAATTTGAATTATTCGAATTTGAAATCCCACCGAGCGCGCTTGCGATTTTCCACCCCGCGAGCGCGATGGCGTCGGCGAAGACGACGTGAGTTTTAGCGAGCATTTTAGTTCAAATTTGAATTATTTCGAGTCAAAAAACTCATAAGTTACTTTTTCGCCGTTTGCTAACACGATTTCTATTTTTTGCACGAATTTAGCGCCCTTTATGCCGATATTTCCGTAGGTTTTGGCGGCGGTTTTGAGCGGGGCGAGCGAAACTTCCCACGATTTTTTATTGCCCGAGCAAGCGATTTTGAAGCGATTTTTTAGCCACTTGTGATCTAGACGCATGAGACGAGCTAAGATTGTTAGCTCGGGAGCTTGGATTTTGGCGCGTTTACCGTCTTCGTATACCGTGTCGTTTGCTATTTTGAGTTCGTTTGGGAGCGGCGTTCGCACCGAAAGTAGCAGTTCGCCCGTATTTTTTAGGCGATACGAACCCTCGCTAGATACGATTTGAACGATGCTTAGCGAGTTTAAAGTTTGCGCGAACTCGCCTTTGACCCCGCTAGTTTTGGCGTAAGTTTTGATCTCCCACATTCCGATAGCATGCGCGAAAGCCGCCAAAAGCATTATTAAGAGTAATTTTCTCATTACTTTTCCTGTTTCAAATTTGAATTGGGATTTTACCAAAACCTGCCTTAATATTCAAATTTGAATTACTCGCCTAAGCGAACTTCGCCATTTTGGTAGGTTAGCGAAAGCGTAAGGTCGGGAACGCTAGCAAGGTCGTATTTCAGAGCTTCGCGCGTCTGGATATAAAAATAATTTATCGCTACGGCTTCAAAGCCCTTTGGCACACTAGCCCCGCCCGCAAATACGGCGTCCGCGAAAATATCCACCGCATTCTTGCCATCTTTATCAAAAAATCCGTTCTTTCTTTGCTGGAAGTCGCGAATATCTCGCCCCGTCTCGCGCTCGAAATTGCTCCATAGCGACCATTTAGCGAGCTCGGCTCTGTCGTGCGCGCCCTCGCGTGAACCGTCATAAAGCAAGTTATAAAAAAGATTTTTTGCGTTATCGCCCGTGTTAAACGCCTCGTTTAATTTGGCAAGCGTTTCGTCCGCCACTTCGCCCGCGAGTACCGTAATTTGGAGAAGTTTAGAATAACCGTCCACGCTGAATTTGAAAGTCGCGTCGCCAAGCAACCCTATATCTAAGCCGCCCTTTGCAAGAACATTCGCAAACTGTGAGCCTAAAACGCTCGCATTGTAACCGCGAAGGTCTGAATCTGCGCTCAGTGCATTTTCGCTTTTCATACCATTTAGGCGCGGGTCTTTAAGCGCGGTGGGAATATCGATACTAGCAATACCGCCAGTGGCGTTCGCGCTACCAAACGCGCTCGCGGCAAGTTCGTGAGCGTACATCGCTTTTCGTTCGTCTTGGCTGTATTTTGCGTATGGCGAGGTTTGCGCCCACTGGCTTTGCGACCAATTTCCATAAGGATGATATTTTTCAGATAGCGCCGTTTGGAGTTCTTCAAATGTCGCGTAACGAGCGCGATTTACCGTGCCCATGTGCTCGTATATATCGTCTAGTTTGCTAAACAAATCGGAGTTTAAACCTTCATTGCTAATCGTCGCCACACCCGCGTTGTTTGGGCAAATTTCTTCGCTTCTTAAATCGCGCTCATAAGGCATTTGGCGTGCAGTATCAACTTCGCTGCGCCCGGACATATGATAATAATTGTAATATCCACGTCCCTGACTCGCCACAGTTGTTGGTGCAGCAGGATTCCAGTGAGGCATGTCACGCTCCTTTGTTCAAATTTGAAAAAGTTTCCATAGATATTATATCGGCAAATTTTTTAAAAAATTAAGAGAAATTTTGAATTCCCAGATCAAATTTAACCAACCCAAATTTGAAAAACCAACGAAAAAGCACTTCAAATTTGAAATACAAACACAAATAAGCGCGCCAAATCTGAATTCCTAAAAT
>ONQI01000135.1 GCA_900319915.1 uncultured Campylobacter sp. | reverse complement strand
CGTCGAGCCGCGTATTTTTACTTTTTTGGAAAGCTACGGCATAGTGGTGAGCGTGTGGTACGAAACTAACTCGTTCGCGACTTTGGGACTAAGGAGCACGATTTGTGCCGAAATCATCGACGCTATCAAAAAAGAACCCGACGTCAAAATCGCCTTCCCTAAACAAACTCTCTATCTAAATCACGCCGACAAAGAAGAAATCAAACTTCCAGATATCCCCGACGTAAGCAAGGACATATTATATTGAAAGTGTTTTTTAAAACATTCGGATGCCGCACAAATATCTATGATACGGAACTAATGAAAAGCTACGCGGGGCAGGGCGAACTAGCCGCCGGCGAAGATGAAGCCGACGTCGTAGTGGTAAACTCCTGCACCGTGACAAACAGCGCCGATAGCGGGGTGCGAAACTACATAAACCACGCGAGGGGTCTTGGCAAAAAGGTGATTTTGGCAGGCTGCGGCGCGGTAAGTAGAGGAGAAGAACTCTACAAAAGCGGCAATGTATTTGGCGTGCTAGGCGGGGGTAAAAAGAGCGAATTATTCAAATTTGCACGCGCGGGTGAGAGATTTTTTGCTCTCGGAGACTTAAATTTCGCCGAAACAAACACGGTGGCAAGCTACGAAAATCACACAAAAGCCTTTCTTAAAATCCAAGAAGGTTGCGATTTTGCGTGTAGTTATTGCATTATTCCTTCCGTGCGCGGCAAAAGTCGCAGTGTGAGCGAAGATTTGCTTCTCTCCGAAGCTTCAAATTTGATTAGCGGGGGCTTTACCGAGCTCGTGCTAACCGGCACTAATATCGGCAGTTACGGCAAAGACGCGGGCTCGAGCCTTGGCGCGCTACTTCAAAAACTAGGCGCGCTAAAAGGACTAAGAAGGGTGCGCCTTGGTAGTATCGAGCCCGCGCAAATCGACGAGGCGTTTATGGAAATCACCGCCGAACCGTGGTTGGAGCGGCACCTTCACATCGCGCTTCAACACACGAGCCAAAAAATGCTCACCATAATGCGCCGCCGTAACCGCGCTCTAAAAGACCTCGCGCTCTTTGAAGATCTTGCCTCGCGAGGTTTCGCTCTCGGGACGGATTTTATCGTCGGGCATCCCGGGGAGAGCGAGGAAGTGTGGGAAGAAGCACTCGAAAACTTTAAGCGTTTCCCGCTTACTCACTTGCACGCTTTCGTGTTTAGCCCGCGCGAGGGCACGCATTCGGCGCAGCTTACTGGCCGCGTGAACGGCGAAGTCGCCAAAAACCGCTTAAAGACGCTTAAAAATATCGTTTTAGTAAATAATTTCAAATTTAGAACCGCCCACGCGAAAGAGCCGCTTTTCATACTAGTAGAAGAGCGCGGCAAAGACGGACTTTACGGCGGCTTTGACCAATTTTATAACAAAATCAAAATCGAGTCCAATTCAAATTTGAATAAAAAATGGCTCGAAATCAACGCTTACGAGGTGAAAGCAGATGAAAATCGCGCCCAAGTTCAAATTTGACTTAGACTACAAAGTCAGCCCAAAAGTCATTATCATCGCCCTCTCCGTCGTGCTTTGCGCGCTTTTGCTCGTAGTGGCGGTGCGAAATATCCCTCGCGAAATCAGTCTGTTAGAATATGATAATTTTTTACAATCACGTTCCATCCAAAGCGCGGAAATCTCGGGCGAAAAGCTTGTTTTTCACGCCGGAGGTAAGAATTATTATGTCCTCAAAGATAGCATAAATCTAAACGAACTCGCCCAAACCGTCGCTATCAAAGCGCCAAGCGAATATGGTGAAGATTTATTTTTGCTGGTCCTTCTCGCGGCGTGCGGTTTTATGGTTTTTGTTATCCTCCGCCGCCGCCAAAGTTTTGCGGTGAGCGCGACTCAAACGGCTCAAAACGATCTTGAAGGCGCGGTTTCTGGCGCGCAAATCGTGCCGGCTATCTCGAACGTGCGTTTTGGGGACGTGGCGGGTATAGACGAAGTCAAATTTGAACTAATGGAAATCGTCGATTTCCTAAAAAACCCATCCAAATACCGCGATTTTGGCATCAGAGTGCCAAAAGGCGTGCTCATGATAGGACCTCCGGGGGTTGGCAAAACCCTCGTTGCAAAAGCCGTCGCGGGCGAAGCGGGCGTGCCGTTTTTCTACCAAAGCGGCGCGAGTTTCGTGCAAATCTATGTCGGTATGGGCGCGAAAAGAGTGCGCGAACTCTTTTCTAAAGCTAAGGCTTACGCGCCAAGTATCGTTTTTATCGATGAAATCGACGCCGTGGGCAAAGCGCGCGGAGGAGGGCGCAACGACGAGAGAGAAGCCACGCTAAACCAGCTTCTTACCGAAATGGACGGTTTTACCGACAATAGCGGCGTCATCGTTATCGCCGCGACCAATAAAATCGAAATGATAGACGAGGCTTTGCTACGCAGCGGGCGCTTTGATAGGCGCGTGTTTTTGAGTTTGCCGGACGCTTCTGACAGAGCGGCGATTTTGCAGACTTACCTAAGAGGCAAAAAATGCGCCGCAAACGTCCAAAATATCGCGCAAAATACTACCGGATTTAGCGGGGCGGGACTAGCGACTTTGGTAAACGAAGCCGCAATAAACGCTTTAAGGGAAGGGCGCGAAACTATCACGGACGCAGATTTTGCCGCAGTCGAAGGCAAAGTCTTGCACGGCAAGCGTAAGTTTTATTCGCTCTCGCGTGAAGAAAAAGAAATCCAAGCCCTCTACAAAGCCGCCAAAGCCCTAGCCGCCGAGTGGTTCGGGGTGAATTTTGACAAAATTTCACTCCTTGAAGACAGATTTTTGCTCTCCGATGATTTTTTGGAGTCCAAAACCGCGCTTCTTGCTCGCATAAAAGTCGCTCTTGCAGGCGCGGCGGCATTGAAAGTTTATAAAAACGAGCTTTTCACCAACGCGGCAAACGATGTCGCAGAGGCTAGAGAGCTAGCCAAATCTCTTGTCGTGGATTATGCGATGAGCGGCGGTTTGCTGGGTTCAAACTCTGATATAAAGGACGTTTTAGATGGCTGCGAGAGCGAAGTAGAGGAATTCGTCAAAGGCTGCGAACGTTCGCTCCTAGCCGTGCAAGACTATCTTGCGCGCAAAGAGAGCGTCACGCGCGAGGAATTAGCACAAATCATAAAGGAGAGTTATGAAAGTTAAAATCGGCATTCTCACCCTCAGCGATCGCGCGAGCGCGGGCGTTTATGAGGACGCGAGCGGCGCGGCGATACGGGCGTGCTTGGAGGAATGGATAACGAGCGAAGTCAAATTTGAATACAAAGTAATCCCAGATGATTTTGAGCTCATCGTTTCAAATTTGAAAGATATGGCGGAGTGTTGCGATATAGTTTTTACCACCGGGGGCACGGGTCCCGCACCTCGCGACGTGACTCCAGAAGCAACTGAAAAAGTATGCGAAAAAATGCTTCCCGGCTTTGGCGAGCTCATGCGCCAAACCAGCCTAAAATACGTTCCCACCGCGATTTTATCAAGACAAAGCGCGGGCGTGAGAGGCAAATGTCTCATTGTAAATCTCCCCGGTCAGCCAAAAGCCATCAAAGAATGTCTAGAACCCGTATTTCCGGCTATTCCATACTGTCTAGATCTCATCGGCGCGGCTTATCTCGAAACAGACGAAACCAAAATAAAAGTATTCAGACCCAAAAATAAAGGAAAATAATGGAATATTCTCTTGATTTTTACGGCACTCTCGCCGCTCTTGTCGCGGTGCTTCTCATCGGTCGATTTTTCATCGCCAAGATTACTTTTTTGCGCGACTTCAATATCCCCGAACCCGTCGTGGGCGGTCTCATAGTAGCCGCTATTCTCGCGCTTACTTCGCATTTTGCAGGGATTGATTTCAAATTTGATAATTCCTTCAAAGATCCGCTTTTGCTCGCTTTTTACACTTCTATCGGGCTTAGCGCGGATTTTGTGGCGTTCAAAAAGGGCGGCAAAATCTTGTTTATTTTCCTAGCCGCCGTCGCCGCTTTGCTAGTGCTCCAAAACGCCGTGGGTGTGGGCGCAGCTCTAGTTATGGGCGTAGATCCGCTTGTGGGCTTGCTAGGCGGTTCTATCACAATGAGCGGCGGGCACGGCACGGGCGCCGCGTGGGCGGAGGTTTTTGGCGCGGCTCCGTATAATTTTGGCGCGGCTACCGAGGCGGCTATCGCGGCGGCGACTTTCGGACTGGTAGCCGGCGGTATCGTCGGAGGTCCCGTGGCGAGCTTTCTCGTGCGTAGGCGCGCTCTTGCGACCCCGGGCGAAGGCGGCGAAGCGGAGAGCGTTTTCGAAAAGCCAGACGAGGAGCGCAAAATTACCGCCGCTTCGTTCATTGAGTCTCTCGCGCTCATCGCGATTAGCCTGCTTGTAGGCACGTGGCTCTCGAGCGTGCTCAAAGGCGGCGCGTTCACGCTCCCGACTTTTGTTTATTGTCTTCTTGTGGGCGCGATTCTTCGCAATCTCATTCAAACTACGCACATTCACCAAGTATTTGACCGCGAAATCTACGTCATCGGCAACGTCAGTCTCTCGTTATTCCTTGCATTCGTGCTTATGACTATCGATCTTAGCAAGCTCGTCTCGCTCGCCCTCCCGATGAGTGTAATTTTGGTCTTGCAAGTCACGTTAATGGTATTTTTCGCAATATTTGTAACCTTTAATATGTGCGGGCGCAACTACGACGCGGCAGTGCTCGCGGCGGGACACTGCGGCTTTGGACTGGGCGCCACGCCAACCGCGATAGCCAACATGCAAGCGGTGACCAATCACTACGGCATGAGCCATATGGCTTTCCTTATTGTTCCGCTTGTCGGCGCGTTTCTCATCGATCTTGTCAACGCGCTAGTGATTGCGGGATTTTTGAAACTTCCGGTATTTTAACAATTTTGGTAATTCAAATTTGAATATTCAAATTTGAATTACCGCCTTCATAACTTCTATTTTATTTCAAATTTGAATCAAACAAAATATAACGCGAGTAGGGCGGCGAGTAATGTCGGCGGCGTGATGATTAGAGCCGCTTTAATGTATCTTTTGAGCGATATTCGCACGCCTTGCGCGGCGAGGTAGTAGAGCCAAATAAGCGTGGCAAGCGAGCCAAACGGCGTGAGTTTGGGTCCAATGTCGCAACCGATGACGGCGGCATAAACGAGCTTAGGCGAAGCTTCCGCGAGCACCTCTAAAGCGACATCGCCGAGCATCATCGCGGGTAAATTATTAAGAGCGGCGGAAAGCGAAGCCGAAAGCACGCCCACGCCGAGCACGCCGCCAAGCTCTCCAACGGAGGCAAAATATGCGAACACCCCACGCAAATAATCCGTAAGCCCCGCGTTTTTGAGTCCCCAAACCACGACGTATAACCCCACGCTAAATATTATCACGCCCCAAGGCGCGGCGCGAAGGGTTTCGAGCGGCCGCACCGCGCCAAAGCTCGCGCAGATTGCCAAAAATGCGAGTGCGCCGCCAAGGGCGAAGACGCTTACGGGCAACCCCGCCACTTCGCCACTCACATATCCCGCGAGCAACAAAACAAGAAACACCCATGAAAGGCGAAATAATTTCAAATTTGGAATTGCTTCTCGTGGATCTCGCAACCTAGAAGTATCGACCGCGCCGCTCGTTTCTCGCGCGAAAAAGAGCGCCAGCAGAGCGATAGAGATCGCGCTCGCAACCAAAAACGGCAACCACATCGCCTCGAAAAATTCTGCAAAACCAAGGTCAAAAAAGCCCGCGGTAAGGATATTTGTGAGGTTTGAAAAGATAAACGGAAGGCTTGCAAAGTCGATGACAAGACCGCTTGCGAGCATAAAAGCCGCGAGCGTGCGAGCACCTAGGCGCAAAGCGCGGATTTTAGCGAGCACAATGGGCGTAAGAATAAGAATCGCGCCGTCGTTGGCAAACGCCGCCGAGCAAAGCGCGGAGAGGGCGAGCACGAGTATAAAAAGCACGCGCACCGAGCGAGTGAGGCGAGCTAGGGATAGGGCGCACCACTCGAAAAATCCTATGCGCGAGAGAGTTAGCGCGAGCAAAACTATACCCACGAAAGACAGCGTCGCGTCCCACGCGATAGCGGCTATTTCGCGCAGATCAGCTAGCGATACGAGCCCTAGCGCCACGCACAAAACCGCCGCGCACGCGCTGATAAGCCCCAGTCTGCGCGGGAAAAAGAGAATAAAAATAAGAGAAGAGGCAAAAATAAGGATAGGTAAAATCATCTACGCGGCTTGTATTTTTAGCGGTTCAAATTTGAACTAGTTTTGAGGCGAGATTACCGCGTCGCTTCGTTCCTCGCAATGACGGCAAGGGCTCAAATTTGAATATTCAAATTTGAATAGCAAAACTCCCAGAAAAGAGCCGAAAAGCCAAGCCGCCGCACTCAAGACTTTTTCCTAATATTCGTGACGGTCTCTCCGCCGATCGCATAATTATCGGTTTCGACTTCGTCTATCACGACCACGCAGGTTTTTTGCCCGCGACCTACGACGGCGACCACGGCGTCCGTGAGGCGGCGCGCGAGCTCTTCTTTTTGGGCTTTATCTAGTCCGCCGTTTTCTTTGGTGAGCTTGACGTTGACGTATGGCATAAAAATCCTTTCAAATTTGAATTATTCTTGTCTTGTTTTTACAACGTTTTCGCCGTAAATCGTCTTCCAATCGTTTTTCATCGAGACCGGAATCCAGCCGTATTTTTGGGCTTGCGCGCGGGCGTCCTTGGCTCTTTCAAGGTTACCGTATTCGCGTTCCAAATCGTCGCAAAGCAGCATAAACGCGAGCGTTTTGTGCTTTTTGTTGGACAGAGTATAGTTGAGCATGCTCGCGTCGCTCATCGTGTTGCCAAAGGCAAGCACCGGCGTGACACCGATTTCGCGAACGATGGCGGTGGTTTTATTCATTTGCAAATTTTTAACGACGTTTTTGCCATTTAGCATTAGCTCGTCGCTAGTCGCAAAAACGTAATCGAGCGGGGCTTTGCTATCTTGACCACTCGCGACTACGCCGCTATCGCTACCGATGATTTGGCGCGAAGGCAAAGGCAACATTTCCTCGCTCAAAGCGCGCGCGATAAATCTATCCGCGCCGCTTACCACATAGACCGTAAAACCCTTATTTACGAGCATTCGCACGACTTCTATCATGGGACGGTAAAACGCCTCGCCACGTTTTAGATTCGTAAAGCCGGGCTGATTTTCACGCATAAACACGCGCACGTAGTTGCGAAACCGCGCCAAAGTCATTCCGCCATAAATTTGAGCGGCGACGTTTTGGGTGTGCTCGCTAATCCCCGGCAATTTGTTTTTTTCGCGTAAATCTTTGGCGATGGCAATTTGCTCGGCGGTAGCCAAAGAGCGAAAGTTCGCGTCGTCAAGCACCCTGTGCGTAAAAAGCGTCCAGTCAAAATACGTGGGGTCGGTTTCCAAAAACAGCGTGCCGTCTAGGTCAAAGACCGCCACGCGCTCCTCGGGCGCGATAAAATCAGCCGAAGTCGGGTCGGTGGCGGAGGCGATAAAAGTTTTGAGGGCTTGTTTAGCAGGAGCGGAGTCGCTCCAAAGGCTCATTTCATCGATATTTGCGCTTTGGCGGGTGGCGCAACCGGATAAAGCTAGCGCCAAAGCCACAAAAATGGCGGTTGTAAAAACGCGCGATTTTTTCATGTAAGCTCCTTTTAGGATTTCAAATTTGAAATAAGATTTTTAAGTTTGAAAACAAAACCAAGCAAATTTGAATAAAGCGCGAAACCTAGCATTATCCGCGCTTTTATGAGGATTTGTAGGCGTCGGGGAAGCAAGGCGAAGCCGCTTTGTCTTGGCGCGGTAGCGATACCCTCGGTGGCAAAACGAGCCGCTTTTTCATAGTCTGGGAAACTAAAAGGCGGCAAGCTCAGCGCGGCGCCGTAGCGCAAAATAAGATTATGGGCTGAGATTTGCGCGGCTTGCTCGGGGGTTAATTTAAATTTGGAAAAATATTCGCGTAAGTCGTCGGCGCAAGCTCTAGCGTCGGCAAAATGCTGAAATT
>ONQI01000049.1 GCA_900319915.1 uncultured Campylobacter sp. | reverse complement strand
TTAAATCGGTGAAAATGTAGTTATTTGGGATAAAAATTATCCGTCCGCTGCGGCGATTACTCGTATAAGTCGTGAGTGTCACGTCTTCGTAAATCGTGATACGAAGCAGGCTAATATCGATAATATCGCCAACAAACTCGCTTCCCTCGTAGCGCACGCGAATACGATCCCCCACGTGCACGCTACCGCCCGCGACGATGACGCTCCAGCCAAGCAGACTCATAAACATATCTTTCATCGCGATGGCAAGACCGGCGGAGGCGAAACCCAAGATAGTCACGATGTAGCTCACGTTTTCGATGTAAGCGAAAAGCAGGATAAAAATAATCGCCGTGAAGTTGATAATATTTATAAATTTATTGACCGTGTAGGACTTTTGATTGTCCGTAACATAGCGTTTAGCGAGAAATTTAAGCAAAAATCCAATAAGACTAATCGCAATGATCGTGATAAGGATACTTAAAGCCTGCTTAATTTGCACTCTAATTTCACTCTCTACGCCGATAATGGCTTCGTCAAGTTTCTTTTGGTAGACGCCAAACGTCGTTGCCGCGACCTCGCTCGCGAGCACAAATTCGTCCAATTTTTGCTTGTTTGCCGCGAGCGCGTTCAAATTTGAATCATTCCCGTCTAAATTCGTGATTTGCTCGAGCAGTACACCTTCTTCTTTTAGCGTTTCTATCGCGGTTTGAAGATCGTCGAGCTTTTGGTTATACTCGTTTTTTAGAGATTTTAGATGTTTGATTTGCGAGTAGCCCGAAATCATTGCGATAGGGTTCGTGATTTTTTCTGGAACTTCGATTTCAGGTGCAACAAAAATGCCTTGAAACGGTGATTTATCATATTCGCGCAAGATTTCTAGTCTGTCTGTAAGGCTTGCGATTTTGCCGTTTAGACGAGCGAGATTTTTCGCGTCGCTTTTTGGCGTGGATTCGAGCTCTTTTTTGGCCGACGCGAGTTGGGCGCGGAGGTTTTGAAAAACGCCGTAATTAGCGTAGCGCACGTTCCACGAGTTGGTTTTGATTTTGCTCTCTAAGGAGGCGATTTGGTTTTTCAAATTTGAAATCTCGCCCAAATTTGAATTAACCTCGCCGTCGGCCGTGTTTGCCGCGAGTGTCGCCGCAAAAACAAACGGCGCGAGAAACAAAACCCATTTTTTCATTTCGCTCCGCCCTTTTGGTAGCCTCTTAGCACGTCTAGGACGAGCTCGCGCGATACGTCGCTTTTTGAGAGGTGCGAGCCGATTTTGCCACCCGTTAGGATAAATTTGATTTTGCCGCCCGCGCTTTTTTTATCTAACGTAAACGCGTCGTAAAATCTCGCGGCGTCCGCTATCTCGTAGCGCGTCGGCAATTCAAATTTGATTAAGAGGTTTTTTATCCGCTCCGCGCTTTTTTTATCTAGGTCGCCTAGCGAAACGGCTAAATCGTTTGCCATGCAAATGCCCATTGCGACGGCTTCGCCATGCAAAAACTTATCGTAATTTGTCTCGTTTTCGATGACGTGGGCAAACGTGTGACCATAATTTAGCGCGGCTCTGAGTCCGCCCTCTCGCTCGTCTAACTCTACTACGCGAGCCTTGATTTCGACGCATTTTGCTATGATTTTATGGATATGCTCAGGATTTGTTAAGTCGCAGCTTTCCAAAAACGCAAAAAACTCCGCATCGAAAGTCGCCGCGATTTTGACTACTTCGGCTAACCCCGCTCTAAACTCGCGTGGCGGCAAAGTCGCCAAAAACGCGGGGTCGCAATACACGGCGCGAGGCTGAAAAAACGTGCCCACAAGGTTTTTGCCAAAGCGGTTGTTTACGCCCGTCTTGCCGCCTACGCTCGCGTCGACTTGGGAAAGCAAAGTGGTAGGGATATTGATAAAATCGATGCCGCGCTCATAGATACTCGCTGCAAAGCCCGTCATATCGCTCACCACGCCGCCACCGAGCGCGATGAGAGCGTCCTTGCGACTAAGGCGACTGACAAAAAGCTGCTCCAAAATCGCTTCAATTGTGGTAAGATTTTTGTAGCGTTCGCCGTCGGGCACGCTTACTGTGAAAATTTCAGGCGCTTCGAGGCGGGAGAGCAACGTTTTTAGGTGTAGACCGCCTACTTTTTGGTTGGTTACGATAGCGACTTTGTTTTCAAATTTGAGTTTTGGCAAATCGCCGATAAAGACGCTATAAGCGCGCTCGGCGAGATTTACTTTGATTTCTTGCATGATTTTTCCCGTTTTTTGATACGCGATTTTAGCAAAAAGTTGGTTAAAATTTGATAATTACGAGATAATAATTCAAATTTGAAAATGTGGGTCGCCCCGCAAGCGCGAGGCAAAGCGTGAATTATTTGCCCTTAACCACGTCGCGACTAGGAAGTCTTGTGTATTCGACGAGACTCGCGTCGTAGTCTTTGTTGTAGACGTTTTTGTAACCCAAGACGTATTTTGTGATAAACCAGCCCATGGTCGAGTCCCAACCGGTATTGCAATACCACACTTGCGGCTTGCTTAGATCCACGCCGGCGCGCGCCGCGCGCTCGTTGATGTAGTTTTTGTCAAGCACGAGGTGATACGCGCCGTTTGAGTCCTTGCGACAAAGTTCGTAGATAAAAAAGTGCTTCGCGCCCGCGATGTGACCTACTTTTGCGGATTTTGGGTGCGCCTTTTTGCCGTCGAATTGCAAATCGTCGCGCACGTCGATGAGCTGTTTGCCCCCGAGTGTCACGATTTCGTCAATTTCGCCGGTGGTCGCCACGATGTCGCGGTTAAATTTTTTGATCGTAAAATCACTCGGCGTCGGGTGCTCGCGCCCTTTTTCAATCTCTCCGCCGGCCGCCACCCACGCGTCATATCCGCCGTTTAGCACCGCCGTTTTTTCGAATCCGTAATATTCCGCCATCAAAAGAGCGGTCGTCGGGAGCGAAAAATCATAATCGTGTTTGGCTTCGTTGTAAAACACAACTACGCTATTCTCCGTGATACCGCTATGGCGAAATAGCGTCTGCGCCACGTGTGGAGCGGCGATGTAGCCGGGCACGCCCATGCGTTCCTCGCGAAAGTTGCTAAGCAGCCACTTCACCGCGCCCTTGATATGACCTTTTTCGTATTCCTGCGCGCCCTCGCGGATATCGACGAGAACGAGGTTTTTATCGTTTAAGTTGGCTTTGACCCACGCCACGTCTACGATTTTGTTGCTAGGCGCGTCCAAACCCCACGCAAAACTCGCGATAAGCGCGGTGGCGGCGAGTTTTACCGCGAAAGCTGAAACCTTACCCATTTACCTCTCCGATTTAGCTAAATTCGGGGTCATTATAGCACAAACTATTCAAATTTAAATTAAATTAACGGGGCGCGCGTGAGTTTAGAGTTTCAAATTTGAAATTTGAGCGCAGATTTTAGCCTTGTTTGCGCGCATCTGCGCCTCTTCCGCGGAATTCAAATTTGAAGTTAAAATCCGCTTGACGCCGCCTTTGGCCACTATGGCTTCGCGCCCCATGGCGACGCCGTCCGCGACCACGCAGCAGCAAAGCCGCTCGCCCTCTTCGCTTCCTAGAGCCAGACAGGTTTTGACGATGCCCGCCGCCGGAGCGTAAAACGCCGAGGAGCCAGCGAGGGAGACGATTTTCGCGCCGCCATTTTGGGCGCGCAGTTTAATTTCATTTAAATTTGAAATATCAAAACCGCTGAATTCGGTCCGCGCGAGGTCGCGGATAGTCTCTTTAGAGGGGTCGAGGGGGCGCTTGCACCCCTCGTCGCAAAGGCGAGCTTGGCTCGCCTGCGAAATCAAATTTGAAATGGTTTGTTCGGGAAATACCATTCCTTCGCCGTGCAAACCGATACAAGCGACGCTATTCAAATTTGAAATCGCCTCGCCCGAAGCCTCGCGGATTTCAAATTTCAGCCTTGCGGAATCAAGTTCGCCCGCCATACCTACGACGCGTTCCGCTTCAAATCCGCTCGCTTTGAAAGCTACGAAAGTCATGAGATCGAGCGGGTTTGTAACTACGATAATCACGCTATTTGGCGCATATTTTGCCGTCTCGCGCGCGGCGTTGGCGACTATGGCGGCGTTCGCGCTCGCTAGCTCGTCGCGGCTTTGACCAGCTTTGCGAGCGAGCCCGGCCGTGATGACGACAATATCCGCGTCCGCTAGCGCCGCGTAATCCGCTCCGCCGCTAACTCGCACGGCAAGGTCAAAAACGCACGCCGCTTGCGAAATGTCTATGGCGCGGGCCTTAGCAAGGTCTGCCGCGATATCGACAAGCGCGATTTCGCCCGCGAGCCTTTGTATGGCGAGCAAATATGCCGCGCTCGCGCCGACGTTCCCCGCGCCGACAATACCTATTTTCACTGTGCCCTACTTCGCAAGAGCGTCGTTGAAAATCGCGCTAGGACGCATGACGGCGCCGGCTTTTTGCGCGTCGAGTTTGTAATAACCGCCAAGATCGGCGGCAATTCCTGCGTTCGCGCTTAGTTCGGAGACGATTTTTGTCTCGTTTACTTTGAGCGCATTCGCGACGCCCTCAAACTTCGCTCCAAGCGGGCTTTTGGCAAGCTCGTCCGCCCAGTAAAGCGCGAGATAAAAATGGCTGCCGCGGTTGTCGAGCTCGCCCGCTTTTTTCTTCGGCGATTTGTCGTTTTTGAGGTATCTTGCAATCGCTTTATCGAGGGTGTCTGCAAGGATTTTCGCGCCCTCTTTGCCGCTCTGACTATAAAGGTGCTCGAGGCTCGCGCCGAGAGCTAAAAACTCGCCCAAACTATCCCAGCGCAAATGGTTTTCGTCGAAAAGCTGACGCGCGATTTTTGGCGCGCTACCGCCCGCGCCCGTCTCAAACAGCCCGCCGCCGGAGAGCAAAGGCACGATGGAAAGCATTTTCGCGCTTGTGCCAAGCTCCATGATAGGGAAAAGATCGGTGAGATAATCTCGCATGACGTTGCCCGTGACGCTAATCGCGTCGCGACCTTCGCGGATGATGTCTAGACTGCGCTTCATTGCCTCCGTCGGCGCTAGAATGCTAATTTTAAGACCTTGCGTATTCAAATTTGAAAGTTTTTCGCGCACGATTTTTATCATATTCGCGTCGTGAGCGCGCTTTTCGTCTAGCCAGAAAATCGCTTCGGCTCCCGTGGCTTTAGCGCGGCGCACGGCAAGTTCGATCCAGTCGTCGATGGCGACTTTTTTGGCTACGATCGCGCGGAAAATATCACCCTTTTTAACCGTAAATTCCATGCTTTGCGCGCCGTTTGTTATGGTAAATTTGCCAGCGGTCTCCGCGATGAATGTCTTGTCGTGACTACCGTATTCTTCGGCTTTTTTGGCCATGAGACCGACGTTTGAAACGCTGCCGATACGAGCGGGGTCTAGCGCGCCGCGCTCTTTTAGATCCTCGATGATAGCCTCGTAAATCGTGGCGTAGGTTTTATCTGGGATTACGGCGAGGGTTTCTTGCAGCTCGCCTTTCGCGTTCCACATTTTGCCGCCCGCGCGAATCATATTTGGCATGGAATTGTCGATAATGACGTCGCTTGGAACGTGCAGATTTGTGATACCTTCATCGCTATTTACCATCGCAAGAGGCGGATTTTTGGCTAGGATTTGCTCGTATTTGGCGCGGATTTTTGCTTCTAGCGGCGTGCCCGCGACGCGTGCAAAGAGGTCTTTTAAGCCGTTATTTGCATTTACGCCAAGTCCCGCTAGCTCGTCTCCAAATTCCTCAAAAATCTCCGCGAAAAACACTTTCACAAAATGTCCGAAGATAACCGGGTCGCTGACTTTCATCATCGTGGCTTTGAGGTGAGCCGAGTATAACAAGCCTTCGCGTTTCGCTTCGTTTATGCTCGCGGCGATAAATTCGTCGAGTTTCGCGGCGTCCAAAAAAGTCGCGCTAATCACGTCGCCCGCGTCCGCTTTAAACGTTTTTAGCGTGGTTTGCGCGCCGTCATTTTCAAATTTGATTTCAAACTCGCCCGCTTTTTGGGCGATTAAAGAGCGTTCGTTGGCAAAAAAATCGCCCTCTTCCATATGCGCGACGCGAGTTTTCGCGTCTTTGCTCCACGGTTCGTTTTTATGTGGGAATTCTTTGGCGTAAGCCTTCACCGCGGGCGCGCAACGGCGATCGGAATTACCCTCGCGAAGTACCGGATTTACCGCGCTTCCAAGCACTTTTGCATAGCGGGCTTTAATCGCCTCTTCCTCTGCGTTTTTAGGTTCTGCGGGGTACTGGGGCACCATGAAGCCTTTGCCGCGGAGCTCTGCTATAGCGGCGTTTAGCTGCGGCAGAGACGCCGAAATGTTTGGAAGCTTGATGATGTTCGCGTTTTTATCTGCGGTCATTTCGCCTAGGATTTTTAGGAAATCGGGCGTTTTTTGCTCGTCTTTTAGATACTCGGGAAACGTCGCCAATATGCGCCCCGCGAGTGAAATGTCGGCTAGTTCGACGCTCACGCCGGCGCGAGCTAGAAAGTTTTCTAATATAGGAAAAAGCGAATAAGTCGCAAGCAGCGGAGCCTCGTCGGTGTAGGTATAAACGATGTCTGCCATGGATGTCCTTTTGAAAAATTTTTGCGGTATTGTAGCGAAAATTGAATTAAATTCAAATTTGAAAGGCGTTCAAATTTGAATTATCCGAGTCGCTCGAGTATGCGAAACGCAAGCCTGCTAGAAGCCGCCGAAATCTCGCCCTCGCCATAGTCTTCGAGCACGTCGGCGATGAAATACACCGCTTTGTTCACGCCTTCCCAAATGGTCGCTAAGCTAGGCGCCAAGGGCATAGCGCGGTTGTGAGCGGAGAAGTTTTCCATTAAAAGCAACGCGGCGATTTGGATAAGATTTACCGTATCGTCGCAGTCGTCCCAGCCTTTGATTTTGGCGAGTTTAAGAGAGATTTTTGGGCCGTATTCGCCGAAATTAACGAGCGCCATTTCGAGCGTGGTTTGTAGCTTGTTTACCGAGCGCAAAAAATCCTCGCTAACCTCGCGCGGCAGGAAATCGAAAGTCTTGATTTCGTTGATTTCTTCGTCGAGTTTGATGAGATTTAGCGCGATTTGCAGAACCGCTAGGTCTCTCACCGCACCCGCGCTCAGAGCGTTTGGCATGCTAGTTTGCGCTCCGGGTTTCGCCGCTTTTCATAAACCACTCCTTTAAAGTCGTGCGCGTATTATAGCGATTTTAACCTAAATTTGAAAAATTTTTGGCTATACTTCGCGTAAAAAAGGACGAAAAATGAAATCAAATTTGAATATGCCCGAGCTCTCTCCTGCTCTAAAAGACGCGGCGCGCGCGGCCGTGGCAAAAATGAGCGAGCTAAACCTGGCTCAAAGCGCGATCGAAAAAGAAGAAACTTTGGATTTTTTGACGCTTCAAGAAGCGATGGATTTTTGTGCGCTTGACGGGGTCGAGGCGACCTACGACGAGCTTTATATGGCTAAAAACAAGGGCAAAACCACGCCCGCCACCGACGCGGTAAAAGCCGCGCAAGAAGCGATCGGGCTGGGGTTTGAGCGTTGCGAAAGTAGCGAGAAAATCACGCAGGGGGATATGGTCGCTATTTTTGCCGCGCTAAACGCAGGAGACGCCAAAGCGCTGGAAAATGATGAAAATTTGGCGATTTTGGAAACGTTTTTGA
>ONQI01000002.1 GCA_900319915.1 uncultured Campylobacter sp. | reverse complement strand
GTCGCCTTTTACCTCATAGTCTATGCCCGTATAGTAGCAAGCCTTCATATTGCCTTTGGCGCAGTCTACTTTATAGGCGGCGGCGGCATTTAGACGATTATCGTCTCCCCCCCCCCCCCAGATTTTCGGCGGCGGCACAAATCGCGGAGATAACGCATAGAGCCAATAACGCTTTTCCCATGGAGTTCCTTTTTTTTGAGTTAAACGGCGCATTATAATGGTTTTTTGCTTAATATTCAAATTTGAATCCCCCAAACTCGTGCGAATTTCAAATTTGAAAGCGCATTTTTATCAAAATTTCGCTAAAATCACGCGCAAAGGAAAAATTATGCTTAAACGAATTATCATCGGCGTTTGCCTGTTTGCCGCGCTTATTCTCGTCGCATGGCTTGATATTTTTTGGCTCAATTTCGCGATTTTCGCCGCCATTGTCGCGCTTGCGGTGCACGAGAGCCTGAAGCTTTGGGGCGCGGATTTCGAGCCCCTCGTGCTCATAGCGGTCGCGTTTTTCACGCTTACGCCTTTTGGAGAGGGTATAAACGACGTTTTCAAGGTGATTTTGCTCAATCTCGCCACGGTCGCGGCGGCGCTTGCCTACACAAAAAGCGAAAATCTAAATTATCTTTTGCCTTTTATTTATCCTGCCGCGCCGATATTTATGATGTTTGCGCTATACCAAGAATTCGGCATGAGTTGTCTTGTTTGGCTTATTTTCACCGTCGTAGCGTGCGATAGCGGCGCGTATTTTGTGGGTAAAATGATAGGCAAACACCCGTTTTCCGCGTCAAGTCCAAACAAAACCTTTGAAGGCGTCGTGGGCGGGCTAGTGCTAGGCGCGGTGCTCGGGACTTGCTTCGGCTGGATTTTTGTCGATATGAGCTCGGGTATGGTCGCGCTCACGGCGATTCTCGTGGCGATTTTTGGCGTGTTTGGCGATTTGTTTGAGAGCTATCTCAAACGTCGCGCCGGCGTCAAAGACACGAGCCATTTACTAGGCGAGCACGGCGGAGTGCTAGACCGCATAGACGGTTATCTTTTTGGCGTTATCGCAATGTTTTTGGCGCTCGCATGATAATACTTGGCAGCACCGGAAGCATCGGGCGAAATACGCTTGCGCTTGCAAGAGAGTTCAAATTTGAAATAGGGGCTCTCGCGTGCGCGAAAAATTACGCGCTACTTAACGAACAAATCGCGGAATTTCACCCGCGCCTAGTGTATATTGCCGAGCGCGAGGCGGCGAGCGCGGTAAAGCACGACCGCGTTTTTACCGGGGACATTACGGAGTTTCTTCGCGCGTGCCGCGACGAGTTGGGCACGGTCAAGGTTATTAACTCGCTCGTAGGATTTAGCGGGTTGGTGCCTAGCCGTGTAAGTCAAGAGTTAGGATTTGAACTTTGCCTAGCCAACAAAGAGAGTCTGGTCGCGGGCGGCGAGTTTTTAGATACCAAAAAGATAAATCCCATCGATAGCGAGCATTTCGGGCTAAAATTCCTGCTCAAATCCCGTCCAAAGCCCGTGGGTCTCATCATCACGGCAAGCGGCGGCGCGGTTTACAAGACGCCTATTAAGGAATTAAAAAACGTTACGCCCGAAATCGCGCTAAAACACCCAAATTGGTCTATGGGAGCCAAAATCACGATAGACAGCGCGACCATGGCGAACAAGCTTTTTGAGGTTTTGGAGGCGTATTGGCTCTACCGCGTGCCAAAAATCGAGGCGATGATAGAGCGCGGCAGCCTCGTGCACGCTCTTGTCGAGTTCGCCGACGGCTCCACGACCGCGCACGTTTCCGCTACCGATATGAAGCTTGCTATCGCCCACGCTATCGGGCTTGGCGAGAAAAAAATACTTTCAAATTTGAATCTCTTAGGCGCGCAAATCAAATTTGAAAAGATTAGCCCGCGCCGCTATCCGATTTTTACGCTTGCTAACGAAGTTTTAGAGCGCCCGCATCTTGGCTGCGCGATAAACGCCGCCAACGAAGAAGCGGTATACGCGTTTTTGGAGGGCAAAATCCGTTTCACGGACATCGCAAAGTGCGTGTTTGCCGCGCTCGATAAGTTTGGCGCGGAGAGGGCGAAGGAGTTTTGTGAGGTCATCGACCTTGACCGCAGAGTGCGCGAACACGTGCGCCAAATCATCAAAAACGGACGTAAATAATGGAAAATACTTACGACGGGTATAGTTTTAGGAGCAAGGACGCGCTTTTTGGGGTGCAATTTTTGTTTGTGGCGTTTGGCGCGCTTGTGCTAATGCCTATGCTCACAGGGCTCAACGTCAACGTGGCGCTTTTTACGGCGGGTATTGGCACGCTGATATTTCAAATTTGTACCCGCCGCCGCGTCGTGCCGATTTTTCTTGCTTCCTCGTTTGCTTTTATCGCGCCCATTACGTTTAGCGTGAGCGAGTGGGGACTAGCGGCCACCATGGGCGGGCTTATCGCGGCGGGGCTTTTTTACGTTGCGCTTAGCTTTATAGTGAGACTAAAAGGTCAGGATTTTATCTATCGTTTGCTCCCGCCGGTGGTCGTGGGACCGGTCATCATCACCATCGGTCTCATACTTTCCCCAAGCGCGGTAAACATGGCGCTTGGTAAGGGCGCGGCGTATAGCGAAGGGGTCGCGCTTACGATTGCGGCGATTTCGCTTTTGGCGACGATTTTTGCGATAGTTTTCGGACGCGGTATGCTTAGGCTTATACCGATTTTGGTAGGTATCGTAACCGGCTACGTCGCTAGCGTGTTTTACGGGATTGTTGATTTTTCGCCTATCGAGCGGGCCGCGTGGTTCGAGGTGCCTCCTTTTAGCGCGCCTAGTTTCAATCTCAACGCGATTTTGTATATGATTCCCGTCGCAATCGCGCCTACGATAGAGCATATCGGAAATATTCTAGCCATCGGAAACGTGACGAAAACGAACTTTATCCACAATCCGGGGCTTAAAAACACGCTTCTTGGCGACGGGCTTGCGACCTCGGCGGCAGCGTGCTTTGGCGGTCCTCCAAATACCACGTATTCCGAGGTTACCGGTGCGGTACGACTTACTAAGGCTTATAACCCTGGCATTATGACTTGGACGGCGATTACGGCGATATTGCTCGCGTTTGTAGGCAAGCTAGGCGCTCTTATTTCGACTATACCCGCCTGCGTTATAGGCGGCATTATGGTGCTACTTTTTGGTATAATTTCGAGCGTTGGCATGGAAACGCTAGTCAAACACCGTGTAGACCTCGCAAATCCGCGTAATATGATAATCGTCGCGCTCATACTCGTAACCGCCATCGGTGGAATGGTTTTGGATTTCGGTTTTGCGAGTTTTAGCGGGATAGGGCTAGGCGCGATTTTGGGCGTGATTTTGAATCTAATTTTACCAAAAACCGAGAAAAACGAAGAATACGAAGGATATTGATTGAAAATTTTATGTTTGATTTTTGCCTTTTTGAGCGCCGCTTTGGCTTCAAATTTGAATTATACGCTTATCAAAAAGGGAGTCGAAAACAATAACACCGTGCTTGTTATGGGCGGCATCCAAGGCGACGAGCCGGGCGGGTTTTTGGCCGCGAATCTCATTGCGTTAGAATATAATATTACGGCTGGCTCCGTGTGGGTCATACCGAATCTTAATTTTGACAGTATCATTAAAAATAACCGCGGAGCTAAGGGCGATATGAACCGCAAATTTGCCACCTTGGCTAAAAATGATCCCGATTACAGAGCCGTAATGGGCGTCAAAAAGCTCGTCGCAGACCCGGCGGTTTCACTCATAGTACATCTTCACGACGGAAGTGGATTTTACCGTGAAAAATACATTAACGCCATGGAAAACCCGAAGCGTTGGGGCAATAGTTGTATTATTGACCAAGAAAAGCTCCCCGGTTCGCCGTATGGCGATCTTATCGGCATTTCATCGCACATAGCAAAAGAAATTAACAAACATATCAAAGATCCCAAGCACAAATATCACGTCAAAAACACGCGCACCGCCGAGGGCGACACCGAGATGTTAAAATCCCTCACATGGTACGCGGTTACCGAAGGCAAGGCGGCTTTCGCCAACGAAGCAAGTAAAAGCCTGCCAACGCATTTGAGGGTGTATTATCACTTGCTTGCTATTGAGAGCTATTTGCGCACTGCGGGGATAAAATTTGAACGTTCTTTCGCGCTCACCCCCGACGGCGTCAAAAAAGCGATTGAAAAAGAAATCGACGTTTCCATAAACGACGGGAAGTTTTTCTTGGCTCTCAAAGACCCGCGCAAGCAAATCAATTTCGTGCCTATGCCAAAGGGTGCAAAACTTGAGTATAACGCCACAAATCCGCTTGCCGCGCTAATTAGCGCAAAAGGCGGCGTGAGCGTGTATTACGGCAATCGCATGCTTACAAAAATCACGCCTGAATATTTTGAATATTCAAATTTGGTTTCTAAAGTCGATATAAAATTGGACGGTAAAGACGAGCAAGTCCCATTAGGCACAAAAATCTACGCCGATAAAAGCATAGAGATTGTATCGAAAAAGGGCATAAGGGTAAACGTCATAGGTTATAGCTCAAATTTGAAAAGCGAAACGGACGTAAATATCGGCAAAAAGGATATTGATCGCAAATTTTCTATTGATAAAGCCGGCAAACTCTTTCGCGTAGAATTTTACGAAGAGAGTAAAAGTGGCGCGAAAGATAAGTTTATAGGTATGTTTTTAGTTGAATTTGCGTTTTTGGACGGAGAGATAAAGGCCGCGTGATGATAATGGGCATAGAGAGCAGTTGTGACGATAGTTCGGTAGCCATCATCGACAGCCGCACGCTTGCGCTTGTGCATTACGAAAAAATAACTCAAGAAGCCGAGCACGCGAAATACGGCGGCGTCGTGCCCGAGCTCGCCGCAAGGCTGCATACCGCTGCATTGCCGGATTTAATCGAGCGTGCGAGCGTGCATTTTGGAAGGCTAAAAGCGGTTGCGGTAACTTGCGAGCCCGGGCTTTCGGTTAGTCTAATCGGTGGCGTGAGCGCGGCTAGGGCGCTTTGCGCCGCGCTAAATCTACCAATAATTGGCGTAAATCACTTAATCGGTCATATCTACTCGCTATTTTTGGAGCGGGAAGCCACGTTGCCTCTTGGCGTTTTGCTTGTGAGCGGCGGACACACGATGATTTTAGAAATCGACGCGAACGGCGTTATAAACGTGCTTGCAAGCACCGGGGATGATAGTTTTGGCGAGAGTTTTGACAAAGTCGCTAAAATGCTAGGCTTAGGCTATCCAGGAGGCGCGATTATCGAAAAAATGGCGCGCGAGGGAGATGCGAGTAAATTTGATTTTACCGTTCCGCTAAAAGGCGACCCGCGCTTAGAATACAGCTTTTCGGGGCTAAAAAATCAAGTGCGTTTGGCGATAGAAAATAATTCAAATTTGGATATGCAATTCAAATTTGATATTTCCGCGAGTTTTCAGCGTGTGGCAATCGCTCATATAATGGATAAATTAGAAAAAATCTTCGCACAAAAGAGGTTTGCGAATTTCGGCGTAGTTGGCGGCGCGAGCGCAAATGCAGTTTTGCGTTCAAATTTGAAAGAGCTTTGCGAGCGGTATGATTCAAATTTGATTTTCGCGCCGCTTAAATTTTGCAGCGACAATGCCGCGATGATAGCTAGAGCGGGGCTCGCCGCATACCAAGGCGGTGGCGCAAATCTAGATCTATTGAGCGTTGCGATGAGCCCGCGTTCGGATTTGAATGGAGCGCGAATATGCTAAAGTTTGTTTTTGTCATCATTTTGACCGGTCTTTTTGCCTCTTACGCGCACGCTTTTACCCTGACGGTGAACTCCGGTAAGGATGACGGACGTAGCTATTATATAGTTCATCTCGAAGACGACAAACCGATTAATTGTAAAACTCGCTTCCA
Source organism: uncultured Campylobacter sp. (assembly GCA_900319915.1). GTDB lineage: Bacteria > Campylobacterota > Campylobacteria > Campylobacterales > Campylobacteraceae > Campylobacter. The sequence goes on along the minus strand of ONQI01000002.1, from coordinate 12,908 downwards.
ACGTTCGCAAAAGGTCTATACTTGCTATGTCCCCGGCAAAATGACCGAGGACATCGCCGACCAGCGTTTGCCTTTTATGCAACTGCTTTTTCGTAAGGCTGAAAATCGCGGCTACTATGTCATCGTCGTGCCTCGTATGAGCTCGGAGATTTATAATATGGACACGCAATTGTATTCCAGCCAAACTGTCGCTCTCTCGCAATCAAGTTCGTCTCGCCATTATACGATTGTTATTGACGAAAAGCTCCTTCAACTAAGAGACAAGGACGGCGGGCTCGATTTTCCCGTTATTTTTCCGGATTTATTGACTCCTAGTATCGGCGCTTTGGATTTTGATAAACGTCCGATAGAAATCGTGCGAAATGGCGACGTAGAAATATATATGAATATCAAGCGCAGTTATGATCAAGGCGCGTACGCGGAGACGGTTAAGCGTATTCGCGACGCTTTAAAAATCAGCGAAAATAGCGTGTTTAAAAAAGAGTTTATGTTATATCTTATGCGTTCTCTCGATAAACTTGCACATATGAGCGAAGACTACCGCGAAACCGATTCGATGGCCCAAGAGATCATCGATCTAGCCAACGCTTGGACGCATGAATTTACTAGCGATCTTGATTATACTGAAGTTTATTACTACGCTATTCGCGCCAACTTACTCAAAGAACAAGAAGGAGAGGCAAGTTATTTGCTGGACATCTTGATGACGGAGCACAGTGGCGATCCATGGACGAGCAGGGCGATACTATCGTATGCCGACACCGTGCTAGCTAACGGCAAAATCGATAACGCCCGCAGATTTTACACAGATGTTTTTTATAGTGCGCGAAGTCTTGACGTAGCTAGCGAGGCGGCTTTGAAGCTAGCGAGTTCTTTTATCGCCGAAAAACGCGTGAGTGAAGCTATAACGTATGTTCAAAAGGTCATCGACGCGAATCCTAAGTTTTTCTTGCAAGAGCCCTATAAATCACTTGAGCTGGCTAATGCGCTTCGTAGGGAAGGGTTTTCTACGCAGGCCAACGCCATTTGCGCACAGATTTTAAACGGTACAAATAAAAGTGTAATGGCTTACGAGCAGGCTTTGCGCGCTCTTGCGCTTGCCACCGCGGGTCAAGATGCGAACAAAACCTACGATTATCTTAAACGTTATGTTAGGGAATTCCCTACTAGCGAGCATCGTCCGCTTATCGACCAAGCTACCGATAGGTTATTCTTTTCGCTTGACGGCGCAAATCCGCTTAATCGTCATGAAACTTATTTAAATTTGATGGACAAATATAAGGGGGGCGATATCGGCGAAAAAGCGCTTGCCGAGGAAATCAAGCTTAGCTATGCCGAAAAAGACTATGCTCGTGTCCTAGGATACCACAAGCTAATAATGGATCGCAACGACACGGAACTCGTAAATATTTTTTATAATTCCGCGCTAAATCTCGCAAACATCGCCAACCAAGCCGGCGATTGCCTTACTGCGATTAGACTTGTGAGAGATTACGATTTAGAAGGGAATATCACCGACCCGTTTAAACTTTATAATTGTTACGTGCGCATGAGTAAATTTGAAGAGGCCCTTGCGCTCGCCGCGCCGCGTGTAAAAACAAACGATTTGCACGACCGCGTGGAGTGGCTCTCCAACGCCTCTCGCGCTCTATTTCAACTCGGGCGTTACGAAGAATGCGTGAAAGCGTGTGACGACTCCTTGGCACTTGCCGTGAGCTTACCTAGCGCAGACCCGACGGAGGCATTGTTTTGGAGGTTTTATTCGCTATTATATTTAAATCGCTTTGATGAAGCGTTACTCAGTATCAAGGCCCTTGAAGACTTACGTGGAACGGACAATAAATTAGTTGAAGCGTATAACGCTGCGGCAAAATACGCCGCCGCCCATGGGCATGACAGTGTGGCTATGAATTATGCGCAAAAAGCGGTAGAAATGCAAAAAGTTCTAAAAATCCACACTTTTAGTCCGGAGATTGATTTTGTATATTTCGACAGTCTCGTCAAACTCGGTAAAAGTGAAGAGGCGTTTTCAGTAGGCAAAGAAATACTCGCTTCTCAAATTACCAATGAGCAACGTGCCCGCGCGCTTTACGGCGTAGCCGAGCTTTACATTAAAAAAGGCGATTTTTGGCAAGCTAAAAATTACGTAAACGATTGTATAAAAACAGACGCAAAAACGCCGTGGACTAATTTGTGCAAAGAACAAGCTATAATGCTAGAAAAGATGAAATAGGACGGAATTTAGTTTTTTGCTTTATGTTGGTTGTCGCAGTTCAAATTTGAATATTCAAATTTGAACTGCGAGGAAAATTAGTCTAAGCGGTGGCGAAGAATAGCAGGTTTATCCAGCTCGTCAGAGTCCAAGTCAAATTCGTATCCGCCGGAAACTTTTCTACCCGCAAAGGCGCTAAATAGGTCGTTGCTGACGGCTTGAGCGGCTTTTTTGTCTGTTGCTTTTTCGTTAGATTCATTTTCTATCGGTTTTGCTTTTTCTTTATTATCATCAAATCCCGTGGCGATGACGGTAACTTCGACCAAATCTTCATCCATGCTTTCGTCGGTGACGGTTCCAAAGAATACATCCGCTTCGTCGCTTTCCATATCTTCTTGGAGCATAGTCATCGCTTCTTCTATCTCGATAAACGGATAGTTTGGGTTAAATTTGAAATTAACAAGCATGCCTTTGGCTTTTTTGACGTTCATATTCTCAAGGAGTGGCGATTGGGTCGCGTTTTTGAGGGCTTCGCTTGCGGCGGCTTCACCCTTGGCGTCACCCACGCCCATTAGAGACAAACCTCTGTGACTCATCGCGGTGCGAACGTCGGCGAAGTCAAGGTTCACGTCGCCGTTGCCACTGTCTAGGATGATAGAGGTCATGCCGCTAACGGCTTGGGCGAGGACTTTATCGACGACTTTGAAACATTCTTTGTAACCCGCGCGACGATCTACGATGCTTGAGAGTTTTTGATTTGGGATAATGACGATACTATCGCATTCTTTGCGGAGTTCATCGATACCTTCAAGGGCTAGACGCATACGTTTTTTACCCTCGAATGCAAAAGGAGTTGTGACGATGGCGACTGTGAGCGCGCCGATTTCTTTGGCCGCGCGCACGACGATAGGAGCGGCGCCCGTGCCCGTGCCGCCACCCATGCCGGCGGAAACGAAGACAATGTCGGCTTGTTCTAGGATTGTTTTTACTTCGTCATAGCTTTCTTCGGCCGCTTTTTTACCGACTTCTGGTTGTTGGCCGGCGCCAAGCCCACGCGTGGTTTTTTCGCCAAGGGTAATCGGCGTAGTCGGCTCTAGCGTGCTATCAAGTGCCTGCAAATCTGTGTTTGCGGCGATTAAGTCTACCGTTCGCATGCCGGAGAGCTGATTTATGCCTTCGCGCACGATGTGATTGATCATATTACCGCCACCGCCACCTACGCCGATGACTTTGATCTTCGCGCCCGGATTCCTCATTTTGTTGCCTTCTTCTATGCTAAAATCGCCCATTTTATCCCCTTTTAAAATAAGTCTTTAATCCAATTCCAAAATTTTGTCAGCCAACTTACGTTTAGCTTCCTTTCTTTTGGTTGTTTTGGCTCATTAGAGCTACCCTCAATTTTCAAATCTAGCTCGTTAAAAATTAACTCTTTTGGTTCGGTATTTTCAAATTTGATTTCTTCTTGGTTTGTAAAGCTCAAATCCGCGTTTACAAAAGATGTCGTCTTGACTGTAACAGGCTCACCTTTGTATCGAAGCTCTCGTTCGGAGTCAATTTCGTAAGGTGTAAAGCGCCCCGCCCCATACAAGCAAAGTCCGATGGCGCAGGAATACGCTTGGTCTTTGTAGGCTTCGACCAAACCTTCAAGCTCCATAGGTTTGGCCACGCGAACGTTTTTGCCGATTTGCGCAAAAATAGCGACGGCCAAATCGCGAATGCCGTCTAATTTGGTCATGCCGCCGGTAAGTACCACGCCGGCTGCGGCAAGATCTACATAGCCACTTTCGCTGAGTTTTTTAGCTAAATAGCGAAGCGTCTCGTCCACGCGGGCGTAGATGATGTCTATGACTAGATTCATAGATTTTTCGCAAGTTTCGCTTTCCTCGCCCAAAATAGGCAAAGTTACGACTTCGCTGCCTTGTCTCCTGAGTGTTCCAAATTTGATTTTGACATCTTCTGCGTCGGCAATTGGAGTGTGGAGCTGTTGCGAAAGATCGTTTGTGATGTTCCAGCTACCCACCGCTAAAAAGTCCGTATAGCGTACCGAATTGCCCGAGTGAATGGCTATATCGCATGTCGCGCCGCCCATATCAATGAGAATCGCGCCCATATCGCGTTCGTCTTTATTAAGTGTCGCGATAGCGGAGGCATAGCTAGCTAGCACGACGTTGTCGGCTTTTAGGCCAGCGCGTTCGACGGCTTTGCGCAAATTTGTAATTGCGGATTTTTGCACCGCGACCATGTGCGCCTCGACCTCGAGTCTCTCGCCGTTCATTCCTAGCGGATCTTCGATATTGTCTTGGCTGTCGATTTTGAAATTGTAAGGCAAAGTATGAATAATCTCGTAATCGCTCGGCACTTTGACCTTAAACTCCGCTCCTTTGATGGCGCGTTCGATTTGTTTGAGGTTCACCTCTTTGTCGGGGATATTGATAATATCTTTGCAGTCAATATTTTTGACGTCTTTGCCTGAGATTGATACGACAACCTTGTCAAATCCCGTGCCTGCCACGCGCTTGACGTCATCGACTGCCTTGCGAATAGACTCGGCGGCATATTCTATATGAGTAATCGAGCCTTTTTTGAGCCCCTTAGATTCCGCGCTTGCGATGGCAATAATTTTTACTTTTTCATCGTCGTCCATCTCCGCCATCGCGGCGCAAATCTTGATGGAGCCAATGTCGATGCCGAGTATTCTAGTTGCCACTATTAGTGCCTTTATAATATTGTTTTATCTTATAGCGTGTTTGTAAAGCGTTCAAAAGGTCGCGCTGTAGCTCGTCGTTTTTGAGAGAAGCGGCGTTTTGAATAAGGAGTTCTTTATACTGTGCTATCTTCGACTCGTCAAGCAATTTTTGTTCCAAAATCTTATATACGACGGCTTTTTCGTCTAGTAAAATATAGCCTTGCTTGCTTGGCGTGGCGAAAACCCTATCCACAAAAAGCGCAAATTCGGGCGCGGAAAGCCCCAAAACCGGAGCTTGACTTTCTTTACTAATAAATCCTATATCCGTGCCATCAAAGTTTTCGAGTGCGGCTTTGGCTGATTTTTCCAAATTTGAACGAGCCGCTTCGCTAGCGAACGCCGCCAAAACTTCTTTGCGAGCGTCGGCGAATTCCTTGACTTGCGGTTTTATGATAGAAACGAGTTTGACTACTAAAAAGCCGTTTTTGTATTCAAAAGGCTTGATTACGTCGCCCGGTTTCGCGCCGGCAAGTTCGTCCAAAGGAAAGTCCGCGTTATCCTCGCTCACGTTTATTTTGTCTTCGGCTTTCACTTCGCCCTTTTTTACTTTCAAGTAGGTTTCTAGAGCGGTGCGCTTGGTATTTTTGAGCGCGAAGTCGTTTTTAACGTCTGATTTTGCGGCTTCGTAGGAGAGGATTTTATCTTCCGCGTCGCGGTAGTTGCCGCGATTTTCTTCGTAGAACGCCATAAGCTCGGTTTCGTTTGCGTCAACGGCGGCTTGAGGGACGAACTTGGTTTCTAATTCAAATTTGGTTTTCGTCAGATAGTTGCTTTTCGTCTTTTCCCAAAGCGTTTTTAGCTCGTCCTCGCTAGGGTTTAACGTGCTTTTGTCAAACTCGATAACTTTTGCGCTGATTTTATCCTGCATGAAAAATCCCGCGCCAAGAAGCTCGGCGTCGGCGTTGTCCGCGTTCATTTTTAACGCGCCGAAAAGTTTATCTAACAGCAACTTGTTTTTTAGCTCGTTTTCAAAATCTTTCGCCGATATCCTTGCGCTTTGAAGCGTTTTTTTGTATTTTGCGGAATCAAATTTGCCGTCTGTTTGAAAAGTTTCGTCACCGGCAATCGCTATTGCTACGTCGCGCTCGCTAACACTTAGACCCAAATCGTCCGCGAAATCTAGCAAAAGAGTTTCTTGGATGAGAGAAGCCATCGCGATTTTGTCTAAGCCCATTTTGTCGGCGTCGTCTTGAGTGAATTTTCCGCCGCTCGCGTTCGCGTAGTAACCGTAAATATCGGAATACGTTTTTTCTAGCTGTTGGTAGCTTATCGTGCGATCGCCGACTTGCGCTACGGAGGTGGCGCGGTTTTTGTTGAAATCATACGCGCCCCAGCCCACGAAGCCCGCTCCCACGAAGGCTATCGTGCTAATCCATATCGTTATTACAAGATATTTTTTGTGCTTTTGCATCCAAGTAATCATTAACTTTTCCTTATACTTAAAAGTGCAATTTTAGCAAAATTCCCTTTAAAATACGCTAAAATCACGAATTTAAACGAATTTTTTCTTAAAATTTTCCGGCTAATTCTAGCAATTTGCAACTATTTTCTAGTAGCGCCACAGTCTTTGCAATCTCATATGCCGTGCGCTCGTAAAGATACACGCCGCAGCCTTTTACTACCACGACGTTTGTATTTTTCTCTATCATATACCTGCAAATCTCGCTAGGAGCGCGCTCCGCCCAGTCGTCGAATTCTTTTGGGTCGTAGATAAAAATATTATCAAATTTTATACTACTAAAATAATCTTTCGGTTCAAGATTAACGTGCTCTAGGCTATATGCAGTGAGATAGGGCGGCATGGCATAGCAGACGTATTTGGCCTCGGGGATATTTTTGTAGATATTGAGGTGAGTGGCGGTGTCGAAACTCGCTTCGTTCCAACGGTAGTCCTTTTTGGAGTATAGCAGCACCATATCTTCTAGCCCTAGCTCGTCCAAAATCGCGTCTTTGCGATTGATAATGAACTGATTATGGTCGATTTTTGCGGAAATCGAGCCGTGGTAAATGCCGAAGAAATTTTTGTCAAACATAGCTTTGGATATTTTGCGGATTTCGCTCACGCAATAGTCGACGTTCATTTTTTTCCTTGATTTTTGCGTAATTATATCAAATTTGAAGCGAAATTATGATAAGATTTAAAACTTAAAGTCAAATTTGAAAGGAAAAACGTGGAAAGCCCGCACATACCGGTGTTATTAAACGAGGTTTTAGCCGCGTTTTCAAATTTGAGCGATGATTTTTCAGGCGTCATTTTGGACTGCACTCTTGGCTATGGCGGGCACTCGGGCGCGATTTTGCGGGCATTTCCAAACGTCAGGATAATCGCTTGCGACCGCGACGAGACGGCGGTGGAGTTTTGCCGCGCCAAATTCGCCGGCGAAGAGCGCATACGCATCATTCGCGGTAGCTTTTCAAATTTGATTTCAAATTTGAGCGCGGACGAGCTCGCCTCCGTGCGAGGAATTCTCGCCGATATCGGCGTGAGCTCGCTCCAGCTAGATTTGAGCGAGCGGGGATTTTCTTTAAATAGCGACGAGCTTGATATGAGAATGGACAAGCGCCAAAGTCTTAGCGCAACAGACGTCGTAAATACGTATTCTCACGGCGAACTTGCTAAAATTTTTCGCGAATATGGAGAACTAAAAAACGCAAGCGTTCTCGCCTCCAAAATCCTCGCCGCGCGCGAAATCGCGCCCATCAAATCGGCCCGTGCGCTTGCGGATATCATCGGGCGAGCCAAAGTAGGCGGACGGGGCGTAAATCAAGCGATTCTTGCGTTTCAGGCTATTCGCATCGAGGTAAACCGCGAACTTGGCGAGCTAGAAGACTTGCTTGCGGCGGTCAAAAACTCGGCTTTAAAAAACGCGATTTTTTGCGTTATCGATTTCCACTCGCTCGAAGACAAAATCGTCAAAAACGCCTTTCGCGAGTGGGAGAAGGACTGCGTGTGCCCTCCCGGCGTGTTAAAATGCGTATGCGGTGGTGGGCACGCTACCGGGAGGATGATTACCAAAAAACCAATCGTTCCAAGCGAGGCTGAAATCGCCGCAAATTCGCGTAGTTCGTGCGCGAAAATGAGGATATTTAGGATAGAGCGATGAGCGACAAAGACGATTTATTAGAGGGAGTTTCCGAGGCTACGAGCGCTGTAAAAACGCCGTTCCGCACGCTTATGGCGGCATATATCATTGTGCTTATTATCCTAGCCGTAACCATACCAAAAATTTATATTAGCAACGAGATTTATTACACGAGCCGCGATATCGCTAAATTGCGCGGGGAGCTGGGCGTGCTCAAAGAAGAAAATCGCGAGCTAAAATCTAAGCTCGAAAAAATCCGCTATAAAAATCAGATTATAGATAATATGAATTGAGGTTTCAAATTTGAAATCACCGAAGTAAAGGTGGCGGAGAGTGAGGGATTTGAACCCACGTGACGTTGCCGTCAACGGTTTTCGAAACCGCCGCATTTGGCCGCTCTGCCAACTCTCCAAGAAAAAAGCGCATTATAGCCAAATTTAAATCAAATTTGAATTAAATTTGAAAGGATAATTCAAATTTGAATATTCAAATTTGAATTAGGCAGTTTCGCCGGCGCTCGCGACTAGCTTGTCAAGGACGTATTTTTCGAGGTCTTTTCTTGAGACTTCGTCTTTCATCGCTTCGTTGTAAATCTCTTCGATTTTGCGCGAGTATTTTTCGTATGGGAAATACGGGAAATGATTTTTCCACGCGATTTCAATGAGCTCTTTACTTTTCATCTTACGGGCCCAAATTCTAAACGCGTCAAAACCGACGAAAACTAGCGAAGTGATGATTATTGTGGCAAAAATCGAGTAGTGAAAATCAATCTTGGTAAAGGTATTGTGAAGCACGGCGAGCGCGAGCAGGAGCAATGTGCCACAAAGCCCTACATAAACGCCATAAAGCGCTCCGTAGCGATAACGAAAGTTGAGTTTAGCAGGGTCTATAAGCATGCCCTCGTTAAAAAGCGCGTTAGCCTCGAGTAAGTCTTTTAAAAGCACCGGTTGGCGTGAGACGACAAATAGTTTTGGTAGTATAAACTTAGCGATTTTTTCTTGCATTTTTACCTTCTTTTTCGCGCAATTATATCAAATTTAGCATTTAAATTTGCTCAAATTTTGCTCCAAATTAGCAGCTACGACTTTAAGGGAGCGAGCGACCTCGATAAATTCGCCCGCCATTTTAGCGTTGTTGTCGACAACGGAGGCGGAATTTTCGGCATGCGATAATAATAAATCCACTTTGGAGCGCACGTCTGCCATTTGGCTTGCCATTTCTCTTACGAAGTCGAGCGACTCGGAAGTAAGCTCTTGGGTCGCTTTTGCCTGATCCATAAGCGAGTTTGCGTCTTCGGCGAGTCCTGAAATATGCTCGGCGTTTGAAGTGAGCACATCGCCTAAGGCTTCTACGGCATTGATTAAATTTTTGGCGTTTGAATCAATGTCGCCTAGTGTATTGCTCGTTTCCTCGGCTAGTTTGCGTACTTCTTCGGCTACCACCGCAAATCCTTTTCCGCGCTCCCCGGCTCTGGCGGCCTCGATAGCGGCGTTGAGCGCTAGGAGGTTTGTCTCTTCGGCGATAGAGGCGATGACGTCTAGGATTTTGCGGATATTTTGAGTTTGGGCGATGAGCTCGTCGTTTTGCGCGACCAAGCGTTTTTCTTTGGCGTTTGTGTCGTTGAGTCCTTCTACGACGTGATTTAGCGCGCCTATCATATTTTCGAGGTCTGCGTAGGAAGCGCGGTTGGATTCTGCCGCTTTGTCGGCTATGTTTTTTGCTGCCGCAAGCTCGTCACCCACAATTTTGCTAATGTTATAGGAACTCTGCGCTTCTTGTTTGCCGCTTTGCGCGCTTGCGGATAGGGCTGCGGCGTTTTCGTTGAGATTATGCGTCTCGTCGCCCACGATTTTTGCGTTTTGTTTTGCAAGAGAAACGACGTTTTGGATTTTTTCAATAAAAACATTAATGTTGTTTGAGCTTTGTCCGATTTCATCGTTACTAGTGACTGCTATGCGGGCTCTAAGGTCGCCCTCGCCGCCCGCTAGTTCGCCGGCGCGGTCGCGAAGAAGTGAAATTGGCTTAACGACGGTTTTTTGGAGTGCGTAAAGCACTACGGCGGTCGTTAGAGCGAGCGCGACTAGGAAAATCGTGATGAAAATCACGTTTTTGCGTCCCAAATCAGCGTCGATTTCATTTAGCGAATAATACATATCCATTACGCCCAGTACGTCGCCTTTTTTGGATAGCGAATGGCAGGCGATACAGCTATCCTTGGCTACGAACGGAGTGATGATGCGCAGCATGTGACCGTTTTTCTCTCTCGTTTCTATGCTTTTTGACGCGGGTTTTTTGAACTGAGCAACGATTTCTTCGTCAAGGGGCGCAACTTTATCGAGACCGAAGGTCTCGCTTACGGCGTCCGCGCGGTAAATCTTGATACTCTCTATCCCTTCTAGTTTGTTGGCTTCTGCGAGCGCGGCTTCTATAACCAAAGGGTCGCCCACGCTCATCGAAGTTTCGATAGTTTGAGAGACGGATTTACTGAGCATGTTGAGATTAGATTTGACGATTTGCGTGCTAGAAGCATCGATTTCGCGAATGATGACGAACTGCATAATCGTGAAGCTTGCGGCAAGCACGAGAAACATGCTTAGCGCGATTTTTTTGCCTATGGTGTTAAGTTTCATCGCTTTCTCCCAAATTTGCAAAGTTTAGGAGGCAATTATAGCTAAAAAATTATTAAATTTGAAACAAAAATTTAACAAAATGAGATTTATTTCAAATTTGAATATTCAAATTTGAAATAAATGCCGCCCGCGCTTTGTTTGCGAGCGGCATTGGATTTAGAAGCGATTACGTTTGACTTCTTCGACGATTGCTTCGGCTACTTCATGGACTGATTTAGCGATTTCATCGGTTTGCGCGGCGGCCTCGCTATTTTTACCGGTTAGCTCGTTGATGTTGCCCACCGCCTCGTTGATTTGAGTGATAGCAGTCGTTTCTTTTTTAAGATTGCTTATCATTTCGTCTATATTTTCGGCGAGCGTTTGAACCGTAGTCTCAATATCGCCAAGAGACGTAGTGGTATTGTCGGCAAGGTTTCGCACTTCTTCGGCAACGACGGCAAATCCGCGTCCATGAATACCCGCGCGAGCGGCTTCGATGGCCGCGTTGAGCGCTAGGAGGTTGGTTTCGTCGGCGATATCGTGGATTTTGAGCACGACTTTCTTGATTTCTTCGGTTTGTTTGATGACCTCGCCCGAGCGCTCGTTGATATAGTTCATAGACGAGCTGAGTTCTTCGATTGCGTTCGAACTTTCGGCGATGAGTCCGGCTTGCGAATCCGCGCCCTCGCGAAGTGAGGTTACCGAATTATCAAGCATTTTAGCTTTTTTTATCATATCTTCGGCGGTTTGGAGATTTTTGCGTAGCATAGAGCAGATTTGATCTCCCAAGGCGTTCGCACCCGCACCCACGATACCTGCCGAGCCTTCCACGCGAGTGGTAAAGTTTGCGTTTCCGTAAGCCTCGAATAAACGAGTGATTTCATTGGTATTTTCACCCATTTTGCGTTGCAAGTCTTCAAGCATGTCGTTGAGCACGTCTTTTAGGCGGAGCAAATCGGGCGAGGACGGATTTTCGTCGATGCGGCGAGTGAGGTTGCCGTTTTTGATTTCATTGGCGATTTCGGCGCATTGCGCTACCGTGGCGTTATTGCGCTTCATATTGGCTTTGGTGGCTTCTAGATTTTCGTTGATTTCGCGTGCCATTATACCAAACTCATCGTTTGATTTGAGATTTATAGGCGCCGCGTCGCGGATCTTGTGATTAACGAAGTCAAAGAACTCATTAAGTCCGTTTTGTATCGTTCTGATCGGACTTAGGGCTTTTTTTATGCCTAGAACAAGTAAAACGACGATGATTAATACGAAAATTGCAGAAATTATCGCTTGATATGCAAGCGAAGAATAAACGAGTTTTTCGACGAGCGAAGTCGGCGAAACGATACAAGTCATCCAGCCGCTAGTTCCGTCCACGTCGCAAACGGCGGTTTTGCTTATTCCGCCTTCTTCAAATTTGATTACGCTGTCTTTGACGTTTATGGCTTGATCGCGAAGCGATTTTACGAGATCTAGATAAGTCTCGTCTTTGCTCATAATGTTTTCTTTAAACGTGTCGTAAATCACGTTTCCACCCGCAGTGGAGATGATTACGCGACTTTCGCCTACGTGAATACGCGAAATATTATTTTGGAAAACGTCTAGGAAAGTATCCGCGCCGATAGTGGTTTTTTGACCATTAACAGTGGCCGGAGCGTAAGTGGTGAAGCATAGCTTTTGCGCGCTCGCGGACATGTGCGGCTCGGCAATACCCGGGACCCCTTTACTAACGCCGCTTTTGAACCAAGGGCGTTGCCTGGCGTCGTAGGCTTCGGCGATTGAACGGATTTTGGCGTTTTGAGCCGTAGCCGCTATATATGCCGAGCGACCGTCGGCAAAGCCGTAAAACACTGCGTCAAAGCGGGTAACGCCACTAATGTGTTCGATGACAGATTTGATTTGCTCGTCGCTACCATCTGTGGCGGCGATTTTCTTGGCTGCCGCGCCGATAGCTGAAAGCCTATCGCCTGCATATTCGGCGACGTAGAGTTTTACCGATTGTAAGGCCTCTTTTTTGCCTTGTTGAAACAAATCGTTGATGTCGCGCTCGCTTTTTTGCGAGATAATGAACGCGAAAATCACGAAAAATATGACCAAAACCGCCGTAATAATAGCGGAAATTTTATTTGCGACGCTTTTCATATCACTCCTTTGCGTTTAGTTTTCGTAATTATACTGCAATTTGTTTAAAAAATAAATAAAAGTTAAATGATAATTCAAATTTGAGCTAATCTGGCCATTAACGCTGCCGTAGCTTTTTGGGC
>ONQI01000164.1 GCA_900319915.1 uncultured Campylobacter sp. | reverse complement strand
CTCTTTTTAGCGCGCCAAGTCCTGCCGCAAGACCCTTGTGGGGACTAGCAAAAACAGGGCTAAAAGTAATAAAATCCACGCCAAATTTATTTGCGATGAAAATTTCTCGCTCGTTGTGGCAACTGGCGATTTTGATTAAATCACGCGGCGCAAAAATCAAATTTGAAATATGCGAGAAATCGAAATGTACGCCGTCCGCGCCGATATTTTGCGCAAGGTTGATATCGTTTTTTACAAAAAACAGCGGCTTTTTTTCAAATTTGAATTCCTCCGCCACGCGGTCAAATTCAAATTTGAACTCCCGTGCCCACGCCGCATAATCCGCGCAGGTTTTGTCGCGGAACAAAACAAAATCCGCCTCGCGAAGCCTAGCAAATTCCCGCCACGCCGCGCGAAAATCGCCGTAAAACGCGGGGTCAGTTATGGCGTATTTTAGCATCTTTCAAATGTAAAATGAGGTAAAAAATAATCGCGAACAAAAGTCCGGGAAGCGCGCCTAAAAACGCGGCAAAAAAGTAATTCAAATTTGGAAATATTTGAGGAAGAAAAAGCGCGCCTAGGACGAAAAGTCCCCAAGACGCGCCGAGTAAAAAATGCAGTGCATAAGTGAGCGCCGCGGAGAGCAAATCAGTGCTCCTCGACGACGACCGCACCCGCGATATAAACGTAAGTCAAAATCATAAAAATAAACGCTTGCAAAAACGCCATGAAAGTAAGTAGTGCAAATGCTGGAAGCGGCGCAATCCAAGGCGCAAGGCTAAGCACGACGGCAAGGAAAAGGTCGTCGCCCTTGATGTTACCAAAAAGACGGAAAGAAAGCGAAATGATGCGCGAAAGGTGCGAAACGATTTCGATAGGGAACATTAGCGGAGCTAGGTATTTGTTTGGTCCCATAAAGTGCGCGAAATACTTAATCACGCCTTGAGTGCGGATACCCTCGAAATTGTAATAAATGAAAACGCAGAGCGCAAGGCAAAGCGTGAGGTTTAGGCTAGAGCTTGGCGCTTCAAAGCCGGGAATGATGCCGATGACGTTGCTAAGAACGACGATAAGACCGATAGTGGCAACTAGCGGGAGATATTTACGAGAAAGTTTCTCATCGCCCAAAACGCCGGTTCCCATAGACACGATACCTTCCAAATACGCTTCCATCACGTTTTGCGCACCGCGCGGGACGAGCTGCATGGCGCGAGTGGCGAATTTGGCGACCACTAGAATAATCGCAACTACCAAAAATAGGTGAAAAAGGTAGTTGAAAGTATGACTGTGCTGAATCATATCTGAAAACAAAAAAAGTTCTTTCATGACAAACCTTGCAGAAAAATTTGGGTAATTCTAGCGAAATTTAATTTAAACTTATATAAATATCGCGCCTATTTTCAAATTTGAACAATCAAATTTGAACCAAAACCACTATTTAAAGAGCAAGTCGTAGAATAATTTCAAAATCGTCGCGGCGACAACGGCAAGAAATAGCCTTCTAATAAATCCTATCTCTTTTTTCATTGCGGTACTCGCGCCTAAATATGCTCCTATCGCCTGTCCCGCGCCCATGACGAGTCCTAGCGTCCACAAAATATGCCCTCCCATGATAAAAACCACGAGCGAAAGTATGTTTGAAGCCGAATTTAGCACTTTTGTGTTGGCAATAGCTTGTTTTATCTCAAGTCCGATGAGAGCAAGCATGGCAAACATCCAAAACGACCCCGTTCCGGGGCCCAAGAAACCGTCATAAAATCCTATGGCGATTCCAAAAATCGCGTAAAACGCGCCTTCGCTCATTTTTTTGGCGCGCTCGGTTTTGCCTAGATCTGGACAAAAAATCGTATAAAGAAAAATAGCCACGAGTAATAAAGGCACTAACCAACGAATAACGGTAGCGTCGATAAGCAAAACGCTCCAAGTTCCAAGCGCCGCTCCCACAAAAGTACAAACAATACCTAACCAAATGCGCTTAAAATCAATATATCCGCCGCGTACAAAGCGTAAAGCGGCAGTGAAAGAGCCAAAATTAGCTTGAAGTTTATTGGTCGCAAGTGCGACGTGTTCGGGGATACCGACCGCCAACAGAGCCGGAATGGTGATAAGCCCGCCACCACCCACGATAGAGTCCACAAAGCCCGCGAACAGCGCGACGCCAAACATTAACACGTAAATCCAAATATCGACTTGCTCCATTTTGCCTCCGTTCAAATTTGAAACGCGATTATAGCGAAAAATCCAACCCTAATTCAAATTTGATTTCAAATTTGATATAATCACGCCAAAAAAGCGAAAAAATGAAAAATCTAATCAAAAAATTATTTACCAAAACGGCGATTTTACCCGGCTTGCTAAACGGCGCGCTACTTTCGGCGTTTATTTTTCTCGCGTGGGCGGCGCAAAACGTAGAAAACGGCGCGAAGGGTTCAAATTTGATTTACGCCGAGCCCTCCGCCGTTTCGCTAGTCGCCTCTCTAGCCGGTCTCGCGCTCGGCGCGTTTGGCTTTTATCGCCTACTCTTTGCCACTCGTGCGCAGTGGGCGTGGAGCGGCTTTTTCGCGGGGCTTTTTTGGTTT
>ONQI01000080.1 GCA_900319915.1 uncultured Campylobacter sp. | reverse complement strand
CTTCGATGAGAACCGGGTGGAAAGCCTGAATAGACATTTTGTGGAGCGTCGGAGCGCGGTTTAGAAGTACAGGGTGATCTTTTACGACTTCTTCTAGGCATTCCCAAACCTCATTTGTCCTATCGTCAATCATCTTTTTGGCTTGTTTGACGGTAGTCGCGTAGCCTTTTTCTTCTAAGCGCGCAAGAAGGTGCGGTTTGAAGAGCTCGAGAGCCATTTTTTTAGGCAAGCCGCATTGATCCATTTGCAACCTTGGACCTACGACGATAACCGAGCGACCGGAGAAGTCCACGCGTTTACCGAGCAAGTTTTGGCGGAAACGACCTTGCTTGCCTTTAATGATTTCAGAAAGCGATTTTAGAGGGCGTTTGTTCGCGCCTTTTACCGCGTTCGCACGACGACCATTGTCAAATAGCGCATCTACGGCTTCTTGAAGCATACGCTTTTCATTGCGAACAATAATTTCCGGCGCGTCTAACTCCATTAACCTTTTTAAACGGCTGTTGCGATTGATGACACGGCGATAAAGATCGTTCACGTCGGAAACCGCAAATTTACCGCCGTCAAGATTAACTAGCGGACGAAGATCCGGCGGAAGAACTGGCAAATTTGTAATCATCATCCATTCCGGTTTATTGCCGGAATTTAGGAAGCTTTCTACTACTTTTAGTCTTTTAACAATAGTTTTTTTCTTCGCGTCGCTATTAGTGCTAGCAATTTCAATTTTGAGTTGTTCGAGAATTTCGCGCAAATTTAATTCTGCCAACATATCGCGGATAACTTCGCCACCCATTCTAGCCTTAAATCCGCTTTCTTTGAAGCGTTGCTCCAAAGAAACGTATTGCTCTTCGTTTAACACGTCGTAGCGCTCGACCTTTTTAGCATTTTCGTTGTCGTAATATGCTTCGCCCGCATTTTCAACGATATAAGCCTCGTAGTATAGCACACGCTCTAGGTCCTTCATCTTGACGCCAAGAAGCGTTCCTATACGACTTGGAAGTGAATTGACATACCAAATATGCGCGACCGGAGTCACAAGCTCGATGTGACCCATGCGAGAACGCCTAACTTTAGCGCTAGTGACTTCTACGCCGCATTTTTCACAAGTAATACCTTTGTAGCGCATTTTTTTGTACTTGCCACAAAGACACTCATAGTCGCGAATAGGTCCAAAAATTTTAGCGCAAAATAGACCGTCGCGTTCCGGTTTTAGTGTGCGATAGTTAATGGTTTCGGGTTTTTTAACCTCGCCGTGGCTCCATTCTTTGATGCGCTCCGGGCTCGCGAGTCCGAGTTCGAACGCCTCAAAATCTCTAGGTCTACCTTCTTCTTTTATCTCGATAGGTTTCAAATTTGAATCATACATTATTCGTCGTCCTTACCATATATTTCAACGTCCAACGCAAGCGATTTAAGCTCGTTTGTTAAAACAAAGAAAGTCTCAGGGATACCGGTGCTAGGGATATTTTCACCCCTCGTCAAGGCCTTATAAGCCGACAAACGTCCCTCGACATCATCGGATTTTACTGTTAGCATCTCACGTAAAGTGTGCGCCGCACCATATGCCTCTAGTGCCCAAACTTCCATTTCACCGAATCTTTGACCACCGCTTAGAGCCTTACCGCCAACTGGTTGTTGGGTAACTAACGAGTAAGGACCGGTACTTCTAGCGTGGACTTTTTCATCGACCAAGTGGTGAAGTTTTAACATATACATACAACCAACGTGAACGCGCTCAGTCATTTTTGAGCCAGTGCGACCGTCGTAAAGCTCAGTCTTGCCGTCCTCATCGATTTTTGCCATTTCAAATAGTTTTTTGAACTCTTCGACTTTGACACCGTCAAAAACAGGAGTAGCAAATTTAACGCCTTTTGCCCAATCGCGAGCATACTTAATCAAATCCTCGTCGCTGATTTTCGCAATCGCTTCTTTAGCTTTCATCAAATTTGAAAGCCCTGCGATTTCTGTCATCTTAGCGCGAAGCTCTTTTAACCAATTTGCTTTTTTTGAGTCAAAAATGTCTTGGATTTGTTCGCCAAGTTTTAGACCGACAAGTCCTAAGTGGCTCTCTAAAATTTGACCGATATTCATACGACTTGGAACGCCTAGAGGATTTAGAACGATATCAACGGTACGACCATCTGGCAAATATGGCATATCGACTTCTGGAACGATATTTGAGACGATACCCTTATTTCCGTGGCGACCGGACATTTTATCGCCGACTTTTAGTTTGCGTTTAGTGGCGACGTAGACTTTTACTAGCTTGACCACGCCGCTTGGCAAAATATCATCTTTTTCGATGATATCAAGTTTTGCATCGTGTTCGTCTTTGAGTTTTTTCTTCTCGTTTTGGAAATAGGTTTTAAGTTCGTCGTATTCTTTTTGCACTTTTTTAGAGTAGCATTTTACATAAGAATTGAGCGTAAACCTGTTAATGTTTTTCAAATTTGAGCTATCGACTAAATCACCCTTTTTATAGGTTTTTTTATCGATTGTAAGAGCCTCTTCCAAAGGATTTTTGGATAAAAGCGCAATTACGCGAAGCATTTCCTCGTGGTCTAGCATAAGAAGTCTGTCGTGGTGCTCTTTTTCAAGAACATTTTTTTCTTCTTCATAAGCTCTAATTGACCTTGCGTCGCGCTCGTAGCCTTTTTTAGTAAAGATTTTGACGTCGATGACCACGCCTTCCATGCTCGCGGTAGCATAGAGCGATTTATTGACCACGTGACCGGCTTTTTCACCAAAAATCGCGCGAAGTAGGCGCTCTTCCGGAGTTGGTTTAACCTCGCCCT